>CACHVW010000016.1 GCA_902583415.1 uncultured SAR116 cluster alpha proteobacterium
TTATAAAGAACAAAATTTGTTAAAGTAAAATTAAATAATATAAAAATATAAATTATTTCTAAAAAATTTATGTCATAAAAAATGAAGAAATTAACAATTGGTAAAATTAGATCTTTTCTATATTCGTCTGCTAAAATTCTTGGAGATATAAACGCATTAAAAAGAAACAAAATAGGAACTCGTGTAACAAATAGAGTAACAGGAAAAGTCAGTTCACGAGCGAGATCTTATGTTAGCAGAAAGATAATGAATATTTTCAAATAGGTATATTGAAGAAATTTTTAAATGATTAATAATTTTAACATAAAAATTAAAGAAAATATTATCCAAGAATTTAAACAAGATTTGTATCGTAATCTAAATATGGACTTATATGATGCAGATCATTTTTTTGGTAATTACAATGGATATATTTATAAGTTAATTAATAAAGTTTATGAAAAACATGGTGCAAAAGGTTTAAGAATTGAGATTAAATACATAATTGAGTATTTAATTTTTTTGTTTAATAAATTAAAAAATAATTCAAGTTTTGAGGACTATATTTTAGTAATCATTTATTTTCGTTTATATTATAAACATTATCCCTACAGAAAAAGAACTTATGAAAATCAATTAAGTTTTAATTTTTAACTAGAAATATTACTTGACTAATTCATTTTAAGGGAATATCAAGCTATTTCAATTAACGATCTTAAGAGTCTTAAAACAATGATAGATATTTTATTTAATTTTTATGGTTTTAAACCGAACTAATTTAGTCGTTTTAAACACTTCCATTGTGTATAAGAATTTACCATACTTTTTTTCAAAAAGTTTTTCAAATTAAGAAGTTATAAGTTTCCAATGTTAACATAATTTATACCCCGCATTATTGCGGTATTAACCTAATTCGAACTGTGCCTTAGTCGTCTTTTGTTATTCATTTTTAATTAAAATCAAAAAATTATTTTCATCAGATATAAATGATGACTGTGGGGTATTATGAAATTAATCCATAAAAAGAAACATGCAAAAAACAGGCATGCAAGAAAATTTAACCCAAAAAAATTACATCTTAGTGTTGGTTTTCCTCAACCCAAGAAAGATACTAAGAAATCTAAAAGATATCATGTAAGAAAAGTTAAATTTAAAAAAAATACTTTTTTTTAGATACGTTTCTAAGAATATACCTATAGATTAAGGTAAAATTATCACGATCTATAGGTTTTTTTTACCAAAGTTTTCTAGGGACTAAATTGGGGATTGAATTAAAATAACTTTATTTATTTAATAAAAACAATTATTTATAAATGCAATTGAAAAACTTTCCCTTCGCGAATAAGAAAACGAATTTAAGTTTTGGCCAATTTTTCTTTATAAATAAAATATAGACCTGTGCTAATATTAAAAAATGATAAAAATATTAATTACATTTTTGTTATTTATTGGTTTAGGTGGTTGTATTGCTAACGATAAAATATCTTCAATATCAAATAAAGCATATGATTTGTCTGGTGAAAAATCTAATTCAGTTGATTACAACAAATCAAAAATTAATCCAAATAAATTTAAAATCTCTTTAACTAACGATAAACGTTGTTTTTTAAGTAATGGTATACCTGATCACAAAACAGGTTTATTTCCTAATAAGGGAAATCCTAACACCATATCTCTTCAGCAGATAAATGTTTGTATTCCAAGGTATCCAAAGAAATTATCTACTTACACTAAAATTGATGGTATTATTGGTATCGCTTTGAATGGAATCCCTTTCCGTCCAGAAACTGCTGGGTTTTGGGACCCAAAAGCACCCAAAAAACATAGTCGTAATGGAGATAAAAATTGGAGTGTCGATATTTTTGGAGTTAGAGGTAAATTAGGATTAGATTTTAACAATGCTCACGTAGGAAGAGCTGGAATGTATCATTATCATGGATTACCAACTGGTCTACAAAATAAGTTAAAAGAGACTCACATAGGTTATGCAGGTGACGGATTTGAGATACACTATTTACAAAATAAAAAAAAATCTGGATGGTCTCTAAAAGATGGGTTAAGAAAATCAGGTCCTTTAGGACTTCATGATGGGACATACAATGAAGATTATTATTACTTAGGTGATGATACTGAACTCGATGAATGTAATGGAGGAATTTATAACGGAAAATATGTTTATTTCATTACAGATAATTATCCAAGAGTTCCCCGTTGCTTGTATGGTGAAGTAAGTGGTGACTTTAATAAAAATAGACATTAAGTCATTAATTGTAGATTGAATAATAATTTTCATGTAAAAACTAAATAAATCAGATGATTAAAATAAAATAACGAGGCGGTTCCCTCTAATGAATTAGAATTATTCTAAAACCAACAAAAATTTATCTTCAATTACTTTAGGTAAAAATATGCAAAAAATTATATACGATACTTGGAATATTGTTATGAATCATAACAAAAATCCTCTTAAAAATATTCCAGATACCAATGTCAGACATATGATAATGCAAGTCTTAGCATGGATGTGGTGTATAGTATTTTCTATGTATTTTACAAGCATGTGGATTTTTGGGATTACAACAATTGCACATCTGATTTTATTAAGTGCAGTTGCAGTTACTGTAATAACTTTTGAAACAGCAAAAAGAAAACCCAAATTTTTTGGAAGTTACTACACACCTAGTAGAAGTCGAGCAATATACGTTGATGGAAAAAGAATAGAATTAGACCCTAATGATAAGGGTGGAGAGCACGAATAATTTAAAAATTTTATATTTGATGTCATGAAATATCCTTATTAGTTTCTTTTAAAAACAAATATACTCCTCCAATCATAATTAATAATGAACCAGAAAGACTTAAAAAATCAGGCCTAATTAAAATTAAAGCACCTGCAAATGTAATTATAATTGCAATACACCTATATGAAAAATATTTTTCTTTTAATATTATTATTGAAAATATCATTGCAAAGACTGGATTTGAAAAGTTAAGAGCAACTGCATCATTCACTGGAATAAGACTAGATGAACCAAATAAGATTGTTGCACCTATCCATCCCAAAGATGTCCTTGCGAGATGGAGTTTAGGATTAGGTGACTCAATTTTAATTTTATTAAAGAAAGTGAATATTAATACAAAAACAAAGCCATATAAGAATCTTGATTGGCTTATTTGGAATGGACTCAATGGTTCTCCAAAATAATCTTTTCCTAATATTTTAGCAACAACTGCAGTTCCACCAATAAATGCAGAGGCTGCCAACATATAAAAAATACCAAATATAATTTTATTATTTACACTTTTATTTTCACTCACTTCGTTACCTAAACAAATTTAATTAGACCAATTTAATTTTCTGATTTATTCTTTTATTATAATTTAATTAATTTTTATCTGACTTTTATTATATAAAAATGAAAATAGAACCTTTTAATATATCTTATCCCAAGCAAAGAATATTGGAAATCAAAGAAAAAGTTGAAATGTTTCCATGGCATGAAATGCCAAAAGAAGGCGGATGGTCTTTTGGAACAAATATAGATTACATGAAGCATTTAGCTGATTATTGGACTAAGAAATATGACTGGGAATCTCAAGAGCTCAGATTAAATCAACAGCCTAATTATATAACAAAAGTAGATGATATTGATATTCATTTCATTTTTAAAAAATCTTCTTCCCCAAAGGCTATTCCGTTAATTTTAATTCATGGATGGCCCGGCTCAATAGTTGAATTTCTGGATATTATTGAACCACTTTGTGAACCAGAAAAATATGGAAATAAAGACGAAATTTGCTTTGATATTATTGCTCCCTCTCTTCCTGGTTTTGCATTTTCAAGTAAACCAGCTAATCCAATTGGACCAAGAAAAATTGCTGAGATTTTTAATAAGCTTATGACGAAAAATCTTGGTTATGAAAGATATGTTGCTCAAGGAGGTGATTGGGGTAGTGCAATCTCTACATGGCTTGGTTTTGATCACTCAAAAAATTGTAAAGGTATTCATATTAATATGCTTCCTGCAAGACATATAGATGGACCAAAAACAGAGGAAGAAAAAAGTTGGGATAAGCAATTTAATATAGATTATGTCTCTCAAAGTGGATATTTTGCTATACAAAGCACAAAACCTCAAACACTTAGTTACGCTATGATGGAGAGCCCTGTAGGTGTGGCTGCTTGGATAGTAGAAAAATTTTACCATTGGTCTGATTTAAAAGATGGAAGTCTAGATTTGACATACCAAAAAGACGATTTATTGACCAATATTATGATCTACATCCTAACTAAATCATTCAATACATCATCTTGGATTTATTATGGCAGAGTCAAAGAAGGAGGACGAATACTCTCTAAGGAAAGAAAAATGGTAGAAGTTCCAACTGGATGTGCTGTTTATCCAAAAGAGTTTTTAGCATGGCCTCCTAAATCGTATGTAGAAAGGCTTTTTAATCTAGTCCATTGGACTGAAATGAAGAAAGGTGGGCATTTTGCAGCTCTTGAGCAACCCTCTTCTCTAATAAAAGACATTCAAGATTTTTACAAAAAAGTCGCCATATAAAATTAATTTATCAATTGAATTTTATTTATTCGCAAATAAGATAGTAGCTTAAATATATGATGTTGGAGATATAGATGTTTTGTATTGTGTGTAGTGTTAGATATTCAAATTCTAAATTAATGCACGTAGGTCATCAATATATGGCAGATAATTTTGACCCCAAAACATTAAATGGCCTTTTAGAATTTAAAACTTTTCATTTAACTCCTGATAAGGGATTAGGTATTTTTACTTTTGATAACCAAGAAAACTTGAAAAAGCATTTATCTGACATAAAAAACTTCAACAAAGATTACGAAGATAGATTTTCTTGTAAAGTCACTGTAGACACAGGAATTATTAATCCTGACTTGTACTATAAAGCCTAGAATAACATTCAAATTATTATTAAATTAACTCATAATGCTTATAAATATAGGATTTATTTCTATTGAAAGATTAAAAGAAGTAAGCATAAATATATAAAATTTTAATAAACAAGATGTAGACTAAATTGTAGACTGAATTATTTTTATCTTTTAAAATCTAATTAAATCAGATGATTAAAATGAAATAACGAGGAGGTTCTCTCCGCCATGAATATAACTTCCTTATGTCACCCAACTATATTCAGAAATCTATTAAACTTTATTATCTTTGTAATAAAACTGTAATAAATCTGTAATTAGATTAATTTCTATATAAAAAACTTTCAAGGAGAAAAGATAGTGGATTGGCTATCAAAAATTATAGAAAAGTTTGTAAATAGATATTTTGAACAAAAAGCAGTTCCAAAATATCTGTCAGGCATAAAAAAACCTAATTATTAGAATAAGAAAAGTTCAGAAATAAAATATGAGGAATTTATGAACTTTGAAAGAGATTGTTCTTTAATAATTATTGACTTGCAAAATGATTTCTGTGCTGATGGCTCTTTGGCTGTTAATGAAGGCGATAAAATTATAAACAAAATTAACTCTTTGCAAACAAAGTTCTCATCAATTGTTTTAACTCAGGACTGGCATCCGTTAGACCACCTGTCTTTTGCTTCTAATCAAAATAATAAAACCCCCTATGAAACAGTTGAAATGTCTTATGGAGTTCAAGTTTTGTGGCCTAATCATTGTGTGCAAGGGACTTTCGGTGCTGAATTTCACAAAGACCTTGATACTAGTAAAGCAAATATGATTATTAGAAAAGGATATAGAAAACAAATTGATAGTTATTCAGCTTTTTACGAAAACGACAAAAAGACACTGACTGGATTAGATGGTTTCTTAAAACAGAATAACATTAAAAAAGTGTATTTATGTGGTTTAGCACTTGATTTTTGTGTTTATTATTCAGCTATTGATGCTACAAACTTAGGTTACGAAACTTATGTAATTCTTAATGCAACAAAAGCAATTGAATTAGATGGTTCTAAAAATAAATCATTAAAAGATATGGAAATTAAAAACGTAAATTTAATTCATTTATAATTGATTAATGAGTTGTAAAATAAATAAAAACCACAGTTAAAATAAGAATGTAGACTAATTTGTAGACTGAAAAACTATATGTCTATAAAATCTAGTAAAATCAGATGATTAAAATGAAACAACGAGGAGGTTCCCTCCGCCATTATAATTGTAAATAATAGTAAATAATAGTAAATAACGTAAACTTTTTATTTATATATTTCAATGACTTGCGCTGAATAACTTAAATTGTTATAATCTTATTAGTCTTCCTAATTTATACAAAAAGAGGGACAAAAAGAGGGATTAATAAGGTGAAAAAATTAACATCTTTGATCATTCAGAATTTAAAAACACCGGGTGTGCATACTGACTATGACGGCTTAAGGTTAAGAGTTACAAAATCCGGAACAAAACAATGGATTTTCAGATACAGATGGTATGGCAAAACAAAAGATATGGGACTGGGGTCTTTTCCTGAAATTTCTCTGGCAGAAGCGCGAAAAAAAAGAGATCAAAATAAACATTTAATTCTGAAAAATATTGATCCTATTTTAGAGAAAAACACTATAAAAATTGATAGAATCAAAAAAGAATCCATGACTTTCATGATTGCTGCTAGCGAGTACATAGAAACACATAAAGTTCAATGGACAAATAAAAAGCATGCAAAACAGTGGACATCCACACTTGAAAAATATGTATATCCAAAAATTGGGAAATTACCCGTATATCATATTACTAATAATCATATTTTAAACATTCTAAAGCCTGTTTGGGGTGTGAAACACGAAACAGCATCAAGAGTAAGGCAAAGAATTGAGAAAATATTGTCATGGTCAATTGCTTTGAAGTACAGGGACTTACCTAACCCAGCAAGTTTAAATGATAATTTAGTATATTTACTTCCTAAATCTTCAACAATAAGGAAAGTGAAACATCATCGTTCACTCCCTTACGAAAAACTTCCTCATTTCATTAATCAATTAAAAAAATCAAACTCACTTTCAGGCATGTCACTGCTATTTCTAATTCTTACTGCTTCAAGAACAAGTGAGGTTATTGGAGCAAAGTGGAATGAGTTTAATCTAGATTTCAATGTATGGAATATACCAGAAGATAGGATTAAAACTAGAATTGCTCACACAGTGACTTTGAATAAAAGTTCAATAGATCTTTTGGAAAAAATCAAACCCTTTTCAGATGAAGTTTACGTTTTTCCGGGTAGCAAACCAAAAACACACATTTCTAATAACGCAATGCTTCAATTTTTGAAAGAAAACCATCCAGAAATTCATACGCAGTCAGTTGTTCATGGATTTAGATCTTCTTTTAGAGATTGGGCAGAAGAACAGCATAATTTTTCAAGAAGAGCTATAGAATTATGCTTGTCACATCAAAATGACAACAAAACTGAAAGCGCTTATTTGAGAACTAATCTCTTAAATAAAAGACATCACATAATGAAGGAGTGGGATTTATTTTTAAATGAAAATTTTATTGAAGCAGCACAAATCAAATCTATCAAAATGTAAGTTTTGTGAATCCTTATTTGTGCCTCGAACAACTGGAGGATCACAAAAAAAATTTTGCAATAAAAACTGTAAGGATAAGTTTCATAGTCATTGTAAACAGTATTCTAAAAAGCTATTAGAACAAAATCGAATATCAATAAAAGAGTTAATCAATTTAGACATCAATAGAAGTATTTAATATTTCAGAATACCTTCAAATAATCACTATTAAGCCTTCTTTAGGCCTAAAATCACAAATAGCTTAAATATATTAAAAAGTTTTAAGGATAGATGATTTGGCTAATAGTGGTATTCAATGGATTGATACAGTATTTAATTTTTGTGTAGTTTTACTTATAGATCTAGCAAATATACTTGGTATTACTTACGAAGAAATTAATGTTTGGATTTTTTGTATAATTTGGCCTTTATTAAGTCTTATATTATTCGCTGAGGTTATAAGACTTAGAATTAAAAATGAACAAATGATAAAAAATAGAAGCTGAAATGTTTTCGTTTCTATACAACAAACTTTATAAAAAAATTATTATTGTCTTTATCGTTTTAATCTTTGGGCTTCCTTACTTAAACAAAGTTCCATATCCTTTGTTTTTTGACATTCCAAAATATAATGAAATAAAAATTACCGAAGAATGGAAAAATCTTACATATCCGTGTTTTAAAGTAGAAACCATGTCAGGTAATTGGTTATCTGATTATTCTAGAAATTTTTATATTTCTGACTATGAAAACTTCAGGTTAAATCCCGGTGAATACTTTGGAAAAGAGATTAAAGACTATAAAGAAAAAAAAGTTTTAATTGGATATGGAGATCATATGTATTCATTAATTCAACCAATAAAAAAATGTATAAAAGCTGAAATTAATAATTCAGAAACATATGAAAAGACCTTTCGTATTTTAGGTGACGTTAGATCTCAGACATGCCAATTACATGCTCCCAATATTCAATCGGAATGCAAAAGTTCGTATTTAGTTAAATCATGTAGTTACTCTAAAACTGGTTCAATGACTGGGTTAAACCCGTGCACTATAGGGTTGTTTGGTTTATTTGATTTAAAACAAGTAGGGTTAAGTATAGTTCCTCTGAAATATTTTGAGTTTTTTGAATATGAGAATGATGCGTTTAATTATATTTGGTTTAAAGAAAAAAACCTAAAAATAGAAAATTATTTTAGAAAATCTTTATGAACTTTATATAATTACTTAGACTTGCATCTTCGGTTTCCATAGATTTCTAAACAATTATTTTCTGCACATGACCTTACAAAGGATTTTCTAATCTTTTTGTTAATGTCTACATCTTCAACGTATGTATAAGGAACATATATACTAGAGTATTGTGGTGAGCATATGGTAGAAACACTACCATTTCTTCCTCCAACATAGTAATTTGTACATTTTTCTCCTATGTAAACACTTTGAGCTCTTGTTTCATGTTTTGTAACTTTTTCAATTACCACAGGAAATTTATTGTAGCCTTCAAGTAAACATTTGTTAGTTTCTTCCAAGTACTCTTTTGTTGCACAACTATTTAGAAAAAAAAATAAAAACAAAATCAATAATCTCATAATTTTACTCTATTTATCATTAATGGTAGGTCAAATTATTTATTGTTAGATTTAAATAGATAGAATTTTTTATTTAGTAGTTATTGCGATTATAGATTTAAAAAATTCATGTAGACTTAAGGGGTGTCTGATCCATTTAACAAAGGACTGAAACCTAATCTGCCTATTTTAATTTTGTTCTCTAATTTTCTTACGACTTCATTACTATCATGTGAATTAAAGCTTACAAATCTGTATGATAGATTTTCATGGATATATTTTTTAGTAAGTTTATCTAAAAAACCTTTCGATGCAGAATATTTTCCTTTTTGAATTAATTTAGGTATTACATAAAAATCATGAATATAGATACAAAATTGATCACCACTTCTTATACCAGAACAATGTGAAATCATCCTTGATAAGGGACTTCTTTTTTCTATTGATTTTTGTAATCCACTTACACCTATATAAATAAATTTATCTTCTTTATCCCAAACTGAATAAATTATAGAGCCATCTTTAGAAATATATTTTCTTGGGTCTTCTGCAAAACTTATTGGTTTTATAGAGTTATCAAAGAGCTCAAATAAATCATAACCATCAAGGATGTAGTTTGAATTTTTTAAAACCATATTTTTCATTTTTAATAATTTGAATTATTTATAAATACTTTATAATTTCTCTTCAAAATTTTCTCTAAATTTATGAGTAATCCAGTCCGTTATAATTGTATAAATCAAGTCCTGACTCATATATTTCTTTTACACTTTTCTCTGGTTGAGGTTTGATATTAAGCCAATACGGGGTTTTTATATTGTGCTTTGAACAATCAAATTTTGCATAATCAAGATATTCATAAACGTTTAAATAAAAGTCATGAAAGTGAATTGTATCGTCAATCAACTCAGGTGGCTTAAAACCATAATCAATTAGTCTTTCAACAATAACATACATATATCTTCCATCCATTGTTGAGAAACGTGTTATACGACCATCGTCATCATCAGACATTTTATCGTTTAACCACCCTACCCAGCCATTTGGATATTTAGCACGTACAATATCTTTGCTCGTAAACAAACTCTCAAATTGACTTCTCATGTTATAAAGTACCTAACTATTTAAACCCTATCTTCCATTACAAAGACTTTTTAAGATCTATTGTTTATGATAGTATTTATATTATGACTGATCAAATGTTGATTATAGATAAACTGAATAGATGGTTTTGGTATTATGGAGTTCTGCCATTAGTTTTTGCTTATGTAATATGCCTCAATTTCACAGCAGAATTTGTTGACATCCTCATGATTGAACAAGGTAGATCAATAACTTTGTCTTACATGGGTGCTATGTTATTTTATTCAACTTTAGGTATGGCTTTCTTGATGATATTTTGGTGCGTAATAAATGCAGTTCGTGTTTTTGTAATATCATCAAAAATTACTTCACCCAAATTTAAACGTAAAAAATACACTTTCAATATTTCTGTAATTTTGTTCCCGATTATAGCTTTTTTGGGTTTTATTCCTCTTGCATTAATTTTATGTAAAACAAAAATATATCTTCCACTATTTCCTTTTATCGAACCAATCGCGCAAGACTTGACCCCTTACCTATTCCCAATTTATTTATTTCTTACTAATGCTTCAGAATACATGTCTGGAAACTTTTCATATCCTTATTAATAGATTTTGTAATTTTACTATTTGCCACGAACTTACCTTATTTCATACATAATCAAGTCTAAATTAGGCTTATAAATGTAAACATGAACCTAAAAGTATTTTGTGTTTCATTTATAAACCTCCTAGTTGCATTAGCAGTTCCCGCTGCTAATGCCTCATTTTTTCAAAGTTGAATTATGAGTGACAATCAAAAAATAATTTTTCCTATTTGTTTGTTCTTTTTAATTCTTTTAAGCACCTTTGCTTCAGTTAAAAAATTATACGCTCTAGACTTAAAAAATTTTAAGTTGGCTATTTTAGACAATGAGGTAATTAATCCCCTTTGTTTTGCATCAGTCACTTGGAATAAAAATAATATTTCAACGGCCATAAAAGAATTAACGTCTTGTGAAAAATATAAAAATATTCCTCTAGAACAATCTGAAAACTTTATATCTGCAGAAATAAAACGAGAAGCTGATGGGATTTATCGAGGTTATGCTCAATACAGTGTCATAGGAACAACAACTAATGGCAGTGTAATAATTAATTTAACTGAAAACGGTGGTGGAACAGGACATTTTGATTCAGTTTGGAAAATTAGAAGAAAATTTGAATGGAGTGAAAAAACAGGAAAGTTTGAAGATAGAATACACTTAGTATCTTTATATAGCGGAGGTGATAGATGTAATGGTGGTGTGTATGACGTTCATGTGGGAAGAGACGAAAAAGGAGAATACATTAATATATCGTCTCAAATTACAGCTTTTATGTTTCTTGAACAAAAAAAACCTAGTTATAGCTATAATTACTTATTATCAATTTTAAATAAAGATACAGAAAATTTAAAAAAAACTATGGATTTAAGTATTTCACCTTACACCGAAATTGCAAACTGTGCCTTATGTTGTTCAGGATCAAAAATTTCAAAAATGTATACTAATAATGATTTTTTAATTAATACCTATGAATTAAATAAAAATAATTTCATCTATGGCGATGAAACTGAACTGCCAACACAAGGCAAGTACCAAGCTTGTTTTAATACAATGGTAAAAAATGAAATAGATAGAAAAAATAATATGAAATTTCTTTCTTTTGATGAAAAAGCTGCTTTTAAATTTAAAAGTAATTTTATAAATAATTGTTTGAGTGAATGTGAGAAAAATGATCAATACTGTTTAAAAGCTATAGTTTTAGTTTGCCAAAAAGGAAAACCAAAATTAAGCGAAAACTGTGAACAACTCGTCGACACAAGGGGCCCATATAGATCTGAAGATGAATGTTTAGACAGGGTTTACGAAATAAAATCTGAACTGCCAAAATACAGACCAAATTTTGAAGCAAAAGGTTATATGTGTGAATTAGTTGATAAAAAGAATATTGAGAAAATAAGTAATTAGACATACCATTCATTTAGTAAAATAAATTTTTCAAATATATATAAAAAAATTTGTGAGGTAATGATGAAGTTTTTTATGATTGTTTTAATAATTTTTTTTTCAATTACTAAATTGAGTTTAGCTGATAAGTATGAAAAAGGCCTTTTAGCTGCACAAAATGAAGAATATTTAACTGCTTTCAAGTTGTGGAAACCTTTAGCTGACAAAGGTGATAAATATGCACAAAACGGTATGGGAATGCTTTATCATCTTGGTCACGGTGTAAAAAGAGATCATTTAAAAGCCAGTAATTGGTTTCATCTTTCAGCAGATCAAGGTCTACTAGCACCAATGTTTCATTTGGGAGAGATATATGAGTCAGGAGGATATGGCGTTGAAGTTGATTACAAAAAAGCCTATAAATGGTACTTATTAGCAGCAGAAAATGGTTATCCTGAAGCACAGACAACACTAGGATTATGGAATGAAGCTCCGCAAGGTGGATTGAAACAAAGTTATAAAAAAGCTGTAGAGTGGTATTTGAAGGCTGCTAAAAATGGTGATGCTATGGGACAATGTATGTTGAGTTACAGACTGAGTGATGGGTTAGGTATAGAAAAAAACCTAAATAAATCCAATTACTGGTATAATCTTTCTATAAAACAAGGTTATGAATGCAAAAAGTAATTATTTTTTGAATTTAAAATTGGATTTATAATCAGGATCATTTTCTTTGATTATTTTAGTAATTGTTTCTTCAAGTAAAAGCCTTGCTTTAGGTGTTTCTTCCCAAAATTCTTCATCAAAAATTGTAAAACCGGGTTTTATGTCTTCTTCGAAAGGTTTTAAAATTTCTTCTTCTGATATATACGTAAGGTTTTGATCAGAGCATTGTCTCATTTCTTTCGCTAAAAAATCAACTGAAGGCAACTCTTCTTTGTCTAGTTCCATATATCTAATTATGCCACCAAAGAGACAAAGTGTTACATTTTTATCGCCGTATGTATCAAAAATAATTTCACAGTTATTATTTCTTATAATCTTTGTTGGAAACTCGTCTCTTTTTCCAAAATAACTGTGAATAAAAGAAGAAACATGATTTACATACTCATATCCATTTTCGTCAGAATGACACGAAAGAAAGGTTCCATCTTGTTTACATAAAAATGTAGTAAGGTTTACGAACTCAGATAAATGTTTATCTGCTAAGTCTAAATCTCCACCCTGATCAAACCAATAATCAAATAAATCCATCATCCAATGAAGTGCTCCATATGGGTCGTCTTCAACTTCACTTAAATAAAGAATAGATAATACTAATTTAGATAATCGATTTTTATTTTGCTTTTTTGAAATTCCAAAATGGTAGTGTTCATATTCGGTTGCAATTTCTTGTGAACCTAACTTTTCTAATTCATCAAATGCAGACACATAAAATCTAGAATTACTATTTAAACCCAAATCTTTTAACCATGTTTTGAACTCATTGTGTAATGTCATACTTTTAACCCCTTATATTTGGAAAGTAGTTCTGTCTTAATAATTATGAATTTTCAAAAAGGAAATATACAGTCTTCCTCAGAACATTCACAATTATCTAAATGGTCTTCTTTAATATCTCCAGTAACTTTGGGTATAACTTCTTCTAAGGTTACATGAACTTTTGTCTCGTAATAAAGTCTCTTGCTACCCCTAACCTTCCCGTGTAACCATAAACTTCTCATCAATTGAATGCCGTGTTTTTCAAGGCCTTTGCCAGACTTAGTACCTGATTTATGTTCAACAAAACGTTCTTCAATGGTTTTTGAAGTTTGACCTACATAAACACCATATCTTTGGTTTTGCGCCGTGTATCCGTCTCTTAGAATAGTGTAGATTGATTTAGTATAATTAGGACTTGTTTCAACATTTTTTATTTTTTTCATTACTGAACGAGCGTCTTTCAACCACTTAATAGGTTCATGACCTGCAGATGAAAATTTAGATAAAAGATCTTTTAATATTTTCTTAGAGCTGGAACTTTTTCGAAAACTTAGTTCGTCATAAATTAGAGTACCAATTTCTAAATCTAGATTATTTTGATCAAAACAAGTATCAGACAGTTTACTCAAATCATTATTTAGTAAATCAATTAAGGGACGCTCTTTTGCAAAATTCAAATTTTCTATCGTCAACAGTCACTATCCCTCTTTTAGGACTTCGTCAATATAGACTAAATCTTTTTCCCATTTTTCTATTGCCTGCTTAGAAGCATTTGTTTTAGCTTTTTGAGCCCCCAAAGCTGTATTAATGGTATTCCTCATTTTTCTTAATCGTTCTAATGAATTGGGTTCTGACCATGATTTTGCAACTTCAGCCTTTAAAGTGTCTGGCATATCAATTTGACCGTTGAAAACTTTTGAAAGTATATCATGTCTTACTCTTTCAGAGGGGCCGTCTTTCTTTGCCGTATAGCCTACTTGAGACAAAAACCCATCACCTGTGTCTTTTATCTTCCACCCACTACCCTGCCCTAAACCATCTGCAATAGCAGTATTAATGGCACGTCTGTTTTCTGCAATTAATTCAGCTGTTCTTTGTTTCTCTCTTTGGATCTGAAGTCGTCTTACTTTCTCTAATTTTTCTTGATGTTCACGTGCTTCTTTTCCAAAATTTTCCATAATAGAAATATATTTTGAAACTCTATCTTCACTTACTACAGTTTTACTTCTAGGTTTTACATCAAGTATTTCATTAAGATATGGAGAAGGCAGTTTTTCTAAACCGTCTCGGTTTTCAGCCCAAGTTAAGTAAAGGTTTGTTTTGGGTCTTGTTATGCCTACGTATGCTATTCTTCTTTCTTCTTCTATTTCCCAAACGTCACTATTTAATGAATGAGGTAGCTTGTCGTCCTCACACCCCATTACAATAACTGTTTCCCATTCTAATCCTTTGGCTCCATGAATAGTTCCGATATGAACCCCGTTTCCATCCTTTGGTTGCTTGAAGAGTGTGTTGACCATTTCAAATGCTTTAGAGGCATTCTCGTATTGAATGAGGTAGCTTTTACAGTTTTCAACTTCTTTTTCTTTTTGTTTTCTTTCGTTGTCGTTCAAGCTAGTTGGTAATTGCCTTACAATTGATGTAGACAATGATTTTATTTTTGTTTCCCACTTGTTTTCTTCCAATAGTTTTTTAGCAAAACTATAGAGTTTAGGACTTATTTTTTTATCCCAACCTCTTTCAGACTTTATATCACTGGCAATAGCAGCTGCCTTCAGTAGATCTTTGGCAGATGAATCATTAAACAAACTAACATTATTTTTTAGAACCATAGGAATGTTTGCAGAGCTTAAAGCTCCTACGACAGACTTTGGCAAAGTATTTGTTCTGGCAAGTATTGCAATATCTTTATAATGGGTAGATTGATTTCTTCTATTTATTAAATCTATTATTTTAGAAGCTTCGGTTTCTTCGTCTTGGTTTTTATAGACAGATACTTCTCCTTCATCATTTCCAAAGGATATAATATTTTTTTCATGTCGTTCTACAAATCGTTTAGCTAAATTATTAGCTGCGATTACAATATTGTTTTCAGATCTATAATTAGTGTTTAAAACAACTTTTTTGGCTTCTGGATAATACTCTTCAAAGTTCAATATAAACTTAACGTTACTTCCTCTCCAGCCGTAAATAGCTTGGTCGTCATCACCGACAACCCATAATGAAGCTCCACCTTTTAACAACTCGTCTATTAATGATTTTTGAGCAAAATTAATATCTTGGTACTCGTCTATTAAAATGTGTTTAAATTGACTGATATAAGACTTGTTTGTAGACGCGTCTAATGCAAACGCCTTATAAGCGTAGTGGATCATTCTAGGAAAATCTACTAACCCATTATCGGTTAAATGGTCTTCATATAGTTTATATACATCAGCGTAAGCAATCTTTACTATATCCCCCTTTTCAGACGCTTCAATAGCAGCATCTTCAGGGTCAACAAGTTCTTCTCTTATTTGATCAATATATTTAAGAACATTACTAGGTATTTGTTCGCTGTATTTTAAATCTTTAAGAATATTAGGATTTTCTTCTTTTATCTTATTTATAATACTTCTGCGTTCTTCTGGTTTTAGAATACTTTTAGGATTTTTAACGTTAATTGTGTTTGCCAACTTATTAAGAGCTTTTATAGAAAGACTATGAAAAGTATCAACAGGTAGGTTTTTAACGTCTAATTTGGCTTCTTTACTTATTCTGGATTTGATTTCATCAACAGCCTTCCTAGAAAAAGTGCAACAAACAATCTCCTCTGGTTTATTACCCTGTGAGATTAAGTGTTTATAACGACTAACCAATGTTGTGGTTTTACCTGTTCCGGGACCTGCTAAAACTAATACCCTACTATCATTAATTTCAGATGCTTGTAGCTGTTCTTTGTTTAACATTACAAATCTCCTCTTTAATTAGTTAATAGTAATTTGACATCATCGTCTAGATGTAAATAAGCTAGAACAGACGGGTCTATATTATCTTTGAAAATCTTATTTAAGTAGTTTTCACTATCTTCCCATTCTTCTTCTAGTTCCTTTACTTTAGACGTATATTTTTCTAAAGCTGAGGGTTCTTTAAGATTTTGATAAGCGTAATCGTCTTCGTTGTACTCGACAGCGTTTCTTATGGCTCTCAACTCAAGCCATAAGTCTACAAGCTCATTAATTACTTTGGTGGTGTTATCCTCAATAGGATCATCCTTAGTAATGGTTACTTGTATATTCTTTTTTAACTTTTTATTAGACCAAACTTGAACTTCATTATCTTCATCTGGTGTCCAGATCTCATATAGTTCAAAATTTGTTTTGACTAGTAAAGACTCTATATTTTTTAATTCAGTTTTATTAACTGTAATGGTTTCAAGGGAATTTTTAATCATGGTTTTCTCCTAAATTCTTAAATGAATATTTTTTATCTCTCGCCAAACCACGAGATAAAAAATATTCATAGAATTTAGGAATTAATTTACTCAAAAAAAAAGTCAGACTAAATGTCTGACAGAAATTTCTGATTTAATAATAACAAAAATTACTAAATTATCAAGTTGTTTTTATTTTTAGTTAAAAAACTAATTAAGTTAATCACGCTCATAGATTTGAAGTTTTTGTTTAATTATGCAAAGCTTAACCTAAAATTTGTCAACGTAATGGAGAAGTAAATTTTATGTTTTCGCTCAAAAATCCAATAATTTATTGGTCTTTGACAATAATAACCCATTTATTAGAGAGTATTCCTTTTGTTTCATTTTCAAAATATTCAGGGGACAAAAAAAATGGAAGACCTGATGGTTTTGGAAAAGAAACTTTATGGTTATTTGATGAACATTATGAAGGAGAATGGGTTAATGGAAAAATGCATGGAAAAGGCAGACAATGGTTTGGACCTAAAAGCAAAAGTCCGGGACAGGAATATAAGGGTACTTTTCAATTCGATTTAATGCATGGTAAGGGGACCCTTACTTTGAGTGATGGTCAAGTTTACAAAGGAGAGTTTTTTGAAGACAAATATCATGGAAAAGGAGAGTGTTTTTTTCCAAATGGAGATTATTTCAAAGGTGAATATGTAAATAATCTTCAGCATGGATATGGTGAATACACATATTCCAACGGGAAAATAGATAAAGGCAACTATGTAAATGGAAATTTTAAAGGTTAAGAGAAATTTGTTTATATAAAGTAATTAATCAAATTTTAATTATTATTTCTTACTCTATATGATTAAATTATTTTCTTTTTTACTAAATTCTAATTCAAAAGACTGAATTGTATACCCAACTTCTTCTCTCATTTTCATTGGTCCGCCCTCATCAAATGCATCCTCAAGAATTTCAAAAAGATGATTATCATCGTATCGAAAGTAATAATTAATATCAGCAATACTTTTGTTAAATTCTTTGTAAACCATTGCATGAAATTCGTTATAGATTTTTTTCTTTAGATAAAAAGATAAATCAATAATGCTATTTTTTCTTTTTCTCATCACTGTCATCGTTTTATGTATTCTATCTTGTCTTTTTCAAGCTCTAGTCGAACAGAATAATCAAGAGTTAAAAAACCTTGTCTGGACGTGTAACAACTTGTTATTAAATTGATTTCTTTTTTTCCTTTTGTAATTTTAGCAATATCACTTAGCGATTTTGGAATACTAGCATTCACGTATTTTATCCAACAATCTTTCCAAATTCCGTAAATATCTGCGTCTGAGCCAACTTTTATACTATGAATATAAAAAGGTCTTTGTTCAGAACTAATTTTTTCATAATTTTTAGCAGCAATTACAGCACCTGCTAAATTGATGTAGTCTCTATAAATACTGTTTTGCTTCTTCTTTAAATCTATGAGGTAGTCCTTTTCTCTATCTTTATTTTTAAATGTAAATTTTGCTTTTCCATCTAATCCTCTAAGAATGTAACTCATATCAGCAGGTGTTTTAATTAACTGGTCATTTACTTTTATTAGGCTTGAACCAATCTCTAAAATCTTACCGTCTAAATGCAACTCAGACACCTTATTATGCTGTTCTGTTTCATTGTCTTTAGCGAACTTGATAGGAACTTCCATAGGTAATGGACTTTTTCCAGCCTTATATAGATCTAAAATTTTACACAACAAATAAGAAGGAATAGCCAAACCAATTCCACTTGACTTCTTAATAGTTGCCTTATTAACACCTACTATTAAACCTGTGTCTAAATTAATTAAAGGACCTCCAGAATTACCTGTATTAATAGCAGCGTCTGTTTGAATTACTTCTTTGCCGTAAAGAAATCTTTGATTGGATATAATACCTCTAGATGCTGAAAATTTCAGGCCTTTTGGATGGCCGTATGCAGCAACTGCTGTACCGTTTGCAATAGACTTGTCACAACTAAGTTTCGCTTCGCTAGAATTTTGAGGCATTTTTTCTGTATCAACTTTAACTAAGGCTAGGTCTAATTCAGGATCAACGTAAATTAATTTCGCTTTTATAAATTTCTCGCCTTTGAAGGCTATTTTAATAAAAGTATTACCTACTCCAGATACATGTGCATTTGTCACAATCAAGCCTAACGATTTGTCGACAACAAAACCAGCTCCTACCCATGATCTAATAATCCGATCTTTGTCAGTGTCTTCCACAAATGGATGGTCTACTAAAACTCTAAAACGAACTGTGTAGTCTGACGCTTCGTCAATGTAACTTTTACCAAATGAATTAAAAGATAAAATAGAAAAGCCAAAGAATAATACAAAACATATGTATTTCTTAATTTCTATGTGTTCTATCATTCCTCATCCCATTCATTAATTATTGGTTCTATTTCTGATTTTATTTTTTTTATATCATCGCGGTAATTTCTAATCCTATTTACTGCAAACGTATTAATGAAAATACCTTTGTTAAGAGACAAACCTAACTTTTCAGTTAGTTTGTCTAATGAAGGCTTTTTGTTAAAATTTAAAATGTCGTAGGTTTCTTCAACACTTGGAACAACTTCAAGATTTCTTCTAGATGTGTAGCTACTTCTTCTTGCTAAATTTCTATTCCTGTAGTCTTCTATGTATTTTTTCAAATACTGAAGTTGATCTAATGTTTTATCAAAAAATTCTTTTGTTCGAAGTAGATCCTCATTGAAAAAATTTTCTGTTATCTTTTGAAGTTCAAAAGACTGATTTAATATATGTCGGAGAAATCCATTTTTACCAAAGTACTCACTTTGGTTTATGTTTTTCTTTACTTGATTTTCAATAATATTTATCAAATTTAAATTTGTTAGATTATCTTGTCCAAAATCTCTATTGGACACTAATAAATCCTTTATCCTTATTGCAAAAGAAATTCTTTTGTCTAATTCATTAATAATAGACGAGAAATCAATTTCTTCGTTATCATTTCTTTCTAATGAATAATTAGCTTCTAAGTATTCAGAAGGCTCACTTGGTGAAAAAGACGCTGATCTTTCTAAACTACTGAAGTCAATACTATTAGAGGTAAAATTATCCTCATAAAGTTTAAAAAAGTCATCAGATTTATTTTCAGCTATATAAAAAAGGATATCGTCGAAATCTTCTTCTTCCTTAATGAATTTTTCAAAGTATTGAACTACGTTTTTATCTTTCTGCAAATTAAAGAAATCATTATAACTGAAATTAAGTTGGATTAAACCTAGCTCTTTAGTAAAAGCGTCTTCAACGGTTTTGTTATAACCAACAGAAAACGCGTTTTTAACAAATTTATCTATTTCTTGATTTTCCCAAAAATTTAGATCGGTATTTTTGAAAAATTCATTCAGTCTATCCATATTAAGCTCAAGAAGACCCATTAAAAATTCTCCCTTGAATTCATACTTATGACATTACTATCATCCTCATTTAATTTTAATTGTGCTTTTTGGAAGGCTCTTCTCCTTCTTTTCACAGCCGTATTTAATACCGGTATATCATTTCTAGCTTGATAATCTTCAGGGGATTCATCTGTAACAACTGATAACAAAGCATCTTTTTCCTGTTCGTCTAAAACATCTAAATACTTCATGATCAAAGCATGGTTTTCAGGACTAGAAAACTTAGTTTTAGCAATTAAATTTTCATGAATGACGCTGTTATTAGCATTAGTTTCATAACCCTCTATTTCTTCTTCAATATTGACCGTATTTTGAGTTTGAGCGTCAATTGCTGCACGTTTCGCTATTGTATAAAAAAAACCATCTTTAATACTAATTTCTTCATCAACTGCTTCTTTGTTTTTTTTCCAAACAAGAAACTTGACGACAACTGTATTAATTAAGTCATTTGTTTCTTCAAATCCACTCTCGTACTTTAAAGAAGCTTTTCTAATTGTCTTATAGTTTTCGTTTATATAGACTTCACAAGTTCCACACATATATTGAACCTTTCTTAAATATAATAATAAGCATGAATTAATTTATTTTCAAAAAAAACAGATCGTCCGTTGTGCTGTTCATCAGAACTATAATTGTCCTCAACACCAATGGAATTTTCTTTATCCCAAATTGTTTCTAAAAAATTATAGAGTGGTTGATTGGTGTTAATATCCTCGTATACATCCTCGTCTACATCTGCTAGCCAACCGTTTAATGATTTTTTTACATTTGACTTACAAGTTTTTTCATTAAAAAAAACCTCTACAAATGACCTTCCAGCACCCTGAACAATATAACCATTAAACTCCTTATCCGATAATTTATCAAAATAGTCAAAATCAGCACTGAAACGACTTTTTTCTAAAATTTCTCCTAGGTCATTTGTATAACTTTTACTATCAAGTTTTTCTGAAAGATTGTCTATTTGACTCCAAACTTCTGACTGGATTGAATCTTCAAGTTGATTTTTCATAAGGTTAGCTTTTGTTTCTCTTATTTTAGGATTTAAAACAAAATCACTTTTTGAAAATTCTGAGTTTTCTGTGTAATTCCATCTATTTTTCTCTACACAATTTACTGGTATAACTTCAGAAGAATAAGGAGGAATAATTACAGATTTTTCTGCAATTCTATTTTGTTTTGCTCCTTTAATAGCTTCACCATCAAGTATTAATAGATTAAATTCACTTTCGTTATGAACTTCAACACGGCTTACAACACCTTCATCCGTAAGTTCATTAACCTTAACTAAATTCAAGTCAAATAACTCGTCTAATGACTTTATGTTTCGGGGTATATCTTTTAAATCAAATTTTATTGGATAGAAGTTCAATCTTCCAATTTTGACTTTATCTAAAAAAGATACTGAATTGAATTGTTCACTTAATTTTAACATGTTTTTTTCCTTTCTTTACAAGTTATGATTTTGATCAAGACACGAATTTTTCATGTCTTGATCTTTAACCTAAAGCCCTTTTTTTGATCTTCTTTTTGAACGTTTAATATGAGAGGACCTCGGGTTATTTTTTCGATGATGTTGATTTGATCGTTGTTTTGATTTATGAATTTTTTTCATCTTTTTTCTCCTCAGTACGTCTCATAAATATTGCTTTCATATATACAAACGCTGAGTTTTGAAAATTGTGACAAAAAAAAATAAATTTTTATGTTTTTATTTCTTATTAATTAGATTTTGAATGATACCAACGATTACAGGGCAGTAATTAGCTGGTCCAGCAAACAAAAGAGAATTTTCGAGAGAGTTTTTATTGTCTAAAAAATGAAAAGCTGAATGCATTACATCAAGAACAAAACCACCGTTGTTTAGACTAGCGCTTTCGATTTTAATCCATGTAGACTTAAGATCTTCATTTTGACTAACTATTTCTTTACTTTCTTTCCATGAATTTCCCTCAATCAGATACCTACAAAGTAAGGCCATAATGGCAGAACAGTTCCCTGCATCTTTGTGATAATGAGTTATTGCGGCTTCTTCTATTGCAATACTAATTAAACGATCAGTTGGAATTTTTGTATAACCAGCGATTGGAGCTATTCTGTGGGCTGGGCCACACCCTGCAGTTGCACCGTTCAGCTCTTTGTGAACTTTTATGGAAGCTTGTTGTGAAGATAGTCCTTGCGAAACCTTTTGAAATACCATTGCAAAAGTAGGTCCAGTGTCGAAGGCACCTGCGTTCCACCAATGATGATATCTATTTATTAAATCAGTTTTATTAAAACCATTATTAGCTTCAAGACTTTTAAATAAAATCTTTGCTAACTCTGTAGGTCCTTCATTCTTATCACCTAGTTTGTAACCTTCTAATATTATCTCTTTATTAGTCAATTTAGCCTTTATAAAATTTTTACCTTCGCCAACTACCCCTATCTCTTTTATAATCCGCTCTGCTTCCAAAGGTGTCTCTAATGTATCTATCTTTTTTATTATTAGGATCTTCTGCGGCGCAACTTGCACATTGGGTAGTTGTTGGTATTGCTTTTATTCTTCCTAATTCAATTAATGAGCTGCAAGAGGCACATCTATGTGTACTTTTTGGATGATTATTTTTTTTAACAACTTTTTTTTCTTTATTTTTTTTTGGTATACTTGGCTCGCTAATAATCCTTTGAAAATTTGATGTTTTTTTAATAAATGGTGGTTTTCTTATAAATCTATTTGAATTAGTTCTTTTATAGGATTTATTAAGGGCATCTTTTAGAAGTTTGTGTCTGTTGATATAATCATTTAAGTCCAGTTTATTATTTTTTAACCACCTTAAGTAGCTAAGAGCATACTCAAAAGATTTAGAGGTGTGGGAAATTATCACGTCTGAATGTAAGTTATTATTAACAATGTCTATAAAGAACTTTTGATCAATATTTTTGGGTTCACGACTTCCGTTTAATAATTTTTGTAAACTGTTTATTGAATTCACCAGCCTTTCAGCGTCTGTAATAGTAAATTTGTTCAAAAGATATTTTTTTGTTTTCATAATTCAAAATGATAAATTTATTAATGATTAAACTTTTGAAAATAAATTTGTTCAAATTATGATGCTATTAATTAAATAATTAATTAGTTTTTCAAGTCATAGAATTAAAATTTTTAGTATTTTCCAAGCTTTGGATAAATGTCCTAAATTTTTTATTTGAGTAATCCCTGTAAAAGAAATTAGTAAACTTTGAACTTCCTTCTGAAATCTTCACACATTGAGAATAAAAAACTAAGCTTTCTTCGTCGTTTGGTGATGAATTTTTATTCTTATCAATTTTATTGTAAAAGCAATTATCTATTATTTGATCATTAGTTATTGGCGTGTCTCTCAGATCTTCAATCGATGAATAATTTAGTGATCTTTCGCATATGCTGCTAATTGTTGCGTCTAGCGTTAAACTTACATCCGAATTTAATTCTGTTTTATCTATTTGCATACTATCAATACACTGAACATATTTAGGATAGTTTAGAAGTTTGTTGTTTGTTTCAATATCTGCTTTTTTTACTAAATCAGTGTATAAATACAAGTATACGCCTATACCTATAACTGCTAATATAAAAAAAGAAGTCCAGCCGTAAAAAAACAAAAATTCATTTCTTTCTACCCGTTTAATTTCTTTATTTATTGCTTCTTTATATTGAGGAATGTCAGGTCTATTTTCTCTGAATTTAGCAATTTGTTTTTTAATAATATGAGACTCTAAAAGTCTAAATTCTAACTCAAGATGTGTTCTTAGGTTAGCCATTATTTCACTCTTATTTTATAGAAATGCCTATCTATTTCACTAATAACAAAATCAAGAACACTTGCTTTGGTAATAGACTTATCCACTTTAAATTGAACTTTAAACCTGCAATTATTTTCTTTCTTTCTTCCCCAGTTGTAAGTAGGTGTGAAATATCTTTTAAAACTTCTATGATTAATAGTGATCTTTTTATTTACTCTATTTAGTCCCGGTATCTTTCTAATATCTTTAGCATCTCTATTTTTATCCCAAAGAGGGGTTATTATGAAATTTTTATTTGTTGCCACAATATTTAAAACTGGAAAAATTTCATTTTTACCAATTCTACAATAATTTACAACGTCGTCTCCGTCTAACTTGCCGTATTTAGTTCTGTATTTATCTAACTCTTTATCTAAGATTTCTTTTTCTTTTTTTATCTTTGCAAGTTCTAGCTTAATTCTTTTATTTTCATTTTTAAGTTTAATGTTTTCTTTGTTGACGAGTATTAATTTTCTTTTCCAAGCAATTATTTCTGTTTCTAACTCTTTTATTTTTTTATCTTTTTCTGACAAATCTTTTTCTAATTTATTTACTTTTTCAGTCAAAATTGAAATCTGTTTATCTTTGCCAGTAACTTTTTCTACAGCGTCGATGTTAAAAATGAGTAAGAAAAAAAGTATTACTAAAAGTATTTCAGCAAACGAAGTCGTCTGAACATCAAATATCTTGGGTTTGCTTATACTAAAATTCATGAGTTAGCCGTTTCGTACCAATTTCAATACGCTAGCCATTCTTTCTTCAATTGTTTTTTCCATTTGAAGCGAGAGATCAGAAGTTTTGGAAATAATTAACTTAGCTTGTTTAATTTCATTTGAAATCTCTGCAACTGTAGTAGCAAGCTTGTTTTTTTCATTATTAGCTGTCGTAACAATATCTTGAAGTTCGTTTTGGAGCCTGTCTAAATTATTTGCAGTGGTCTCAGTGTTTTTTACAATTTTACCCGAAGATACTAGAACCGTTGAAACTGCAGATGTAGACGTAGCAAAGTCTGCTAACTTCTCTCCTGCAGTATTTGTATTCGTAACTAAATTGTTCAGTCTTTCACCTAACTTAGTTATATTACTATCAAATTTTTCTATACTATTTTGAGATACTTCAATAGCTGATATATTATCCAAGGCTGTATTGATTTTATTTACTTGTTGATTTGAAAGATTAGATAATGCTCTCATATCATCTAATTGAAGAGTAAATGATTCTTTCAATTTTGAAGCCAACTGTTCCACATCAACTGACATATCCCTCATAGCGCCAGCAGTCGCTTTTGAGTCTATTACAATTTGATTAGAAGCCGATAGAGAATCGGCTATTGTATTAGTTTTATTAGAAAATTCTTGAAGTGTGTTTTTAGCCGTATTCGCATTTGCTATCAACCCAGAAAGACCACTAACAACATTACCTATTTTTTCTTCAAACCTATTTAGACTTTCTTCAGGAGTGTCTATATTACTTATTTTCTCTAAAGCTGTATTAATCGCAGAAAGTTGTGTTTCTGATGCGTTAGATATCGTTATCATTGCATTTAGCTGTTCTTGAATTGATGTTGTAAGTTCTTCTGTTAGCCTTCTAATCTGAGTTGCCATATTTGCCATTTCATCAGATACTGCAGTATTTACCTCTGTTTCAATTGGATCAAAATGGCTGATTAAAATTCTAATAAGCATTCCAAAAATTGTTGTTGAAAGAGCTGTGCCTAACTGAGACGTTATAGAAGTAATATCAGATCCTTTTACAGTAATTGCAATTAACAACGCAGCAAAAGTAAATAGAAAACCTAAGTAGTAAAAGCTATCTGCAAAAACTGACTTAGCGGCTGGTATTTTAATTGAGGGATAACCTAGTATAAAATACAAAATCATCGCTACCAAAGGAAGCAACCCATAGAATGTTTCAGGGTAAACAGGGATTAATACAGCTCCTACAAAGAAACATCCAACAAATTTGATTTGAAGCTCTTGCCTAATTTTTCTAAGTGTTTTTTCTGGTCTTATTTTAGTGGTGTCTTTTTTACCAGAACTTTTCTCACCATTCGTTACAGTAGGAATGTTTTCTTCTACGTTTTCTGATCTTCTTCTCCTTCTCCTTCTTCCAGGAGTACCATTTTCTTCTTCTGCCATTCTAACCCCACTAGCGACTCGACTTTAAAAAAATTATCATGTTAAATAAGAATAATTATTTTTATAGGATTTTGTAAAGCGAGTATTATTATATGGACGAAAATTATGGTTTTTTAGGATCTATTGGTAAAGAATTCGAAATATTAATTACTCCTCTTTTGAATAGCATAAAACAAGCTGGAGTTGCTCCTTTACTGGCTTTGGTAATACTAATTATTGGTCTAGGTATGTTGGCTTATCTGATATACAAATGGCAGTTTGAACAAAAACCTATTTTAAATAAAACATTAGCAATATTTGATAAATATAATTCAGCAGCAGATTTCGATCTTGACTATGAAATTGTTACAGAGGATTTATCTAATTTGAAAGGAATACGTACTTGCTGGGGTGAATTTACAGAAACCATGATCATTCCAGATGAAAACAACCCTCATGAACAAGACGAGGTAATTCAAAATACGGTCCGTCCACAAGAATACTTTTCAACCGAACAAGCTGGTTTTGACACTCCTTTAATAAAAATTATGCCAAATGTTTTTGTTGGAATTGGATTAGCTGTTACCTTTTTAGGGCTAATCGCAGTTTTAACCGACACAACAACTACCATACAAGGTGGTGGTGATATGCAAGGTGCTGTACAAACTTTGTTAGTCGCAACATCAGCTAAATTTTACACATCTTTTTTTGCACTAGCGATGTCTATAGTACTTACTATCACGTTGAGGATAATTAGCACCAAAAGAGATCAATTATTTCAAGTAATTTGCGAAAAAATTGAAGCACTAGTTAAATTTGTTTCTCAAGAAGGTTTGGCTATAAAACAGCTTCAATTGATGAAAGAGCAGAAAACACAGCTTGAAACATTCAACACTGATTTAGCTATGCGTTTAGGAGAGACCATTCAATCAGCCATGAAACCTGTTACAGAAAAGTTAGACGAGATGACATCTAATATGGGACACGCTAATGAAGCTGCAATGAGACAAATTGGCGCAGATGTAGCAAGACAAATACAAGGTGCTGCCGGTGATAGCTTAAATAGTCTTGGTGATAGACTTGATACACTAGGACAAGTCTTAAGTAATTTGTCAGGTTCTTTACAAGAAAGCAGTAATCAGTTTGGAACAGATATTTCAGCAACGTTTGAATCTATTAAAACTGAAATGGCTAAAGTCGCAACTAGTTTAACAAATACAGCAAATAAAACTTCTGATACAATGGGAACTAAATTAGAAGAATTAGCTAATAGTCTAACTTCAGCTGCAAGTGATATGAAAAAATCAATGCAAGACGGAGCAAAAGATTTAACTTCTGAACTTACAACTGCAATTACGGCTCTTACTACAGCTACCAACAAAAGTGCTCAAAAAATGGAAGAAGCAGTTACAGGCATTAAAGATGCTATGCAAGGCGTGATAAAAAACCTTGAAGAAGGCACTAATGAGGCAATTGAAAGTGCAAGTGGTTCAGTTACTGACGCAGGTGATAAAGCTGCAGAGGCTTTTAAGAAAGCTGGGGAAACACTCTCAGATGCACTTAAAGATAGCAGTAAGGATTTAATTTCATCAGTTGAATTGTTGTCTAAAAAATTAAATGACGCAGAAACAAGTGTTAATTCACTCAATTCTGGTTTGTCTGCAACTGCAACAAGTCTCGAAAATGCGACAACTGGTGTAAACCAAAGTGTAAACAACTTAACAACAGCTAGCAATAAAATACAACCAATCTTAGCTCCATTAGCAAACACAGCAGAGGAACTTAAAAAAACATCTGAGACAATTTCCGGTGCAGTTTCCAGAATGCAAACAGAATTAGAAGAGACAGGAAAATTATGGGAAAGGCACGTTTCTAGATACGATACTCTAGACGGAAAGTTAGGAGTTGTTTTTGACAGAATACAAAAAAATTTAGAAGACTCCTTAACTACCATGGGTACTTTTGTAAATAATATAGATAATAGTTTTTCTTCCTCAATAGTTGCACTTGACGAGGCTGTTCAGGAATTGGCTGACGCAACAAAATCTAATAACCAATAGGCTAGGTATTTGAATGGCATATACCAGAAGAAAAACTGATGATCATCAAGAAGAGTCATTCTTTGTTTCTATGACTGATATCATGATTGGTTTGTTATTCATTTTTGTTATTATAGTTGTTTACTTTGCTCAACAAATTGATGCAAAAATTAAAAGTACTGATGATTATGTAGCTACCACTAAACGTCAAAAAACTTTGATACTCAATAAAATTAGAAACGAATTAAGGGGACAAGGTGTTTCTAATGTTGAAGTTGACCAAAAACAAGGAATTTTGAGGCTACCTGAAGGAGTTTTATTTGATTCTGGGAAATTTATCATAGTAGAAGATACAAATCCGTATGATGTTACAATCAAAATTGCAAAAGCATTTCATAGGGTACTAAAATGTTCTGTGTTAAGAAAAGAAGGGTCTAAATTAATACCAAAAAAAGATAATTGTTTTTTATGGAATAAAGAAGGAGCGTTTGTCGACAGTAT
>CACHVW010000017.1 GCA_902583415.1 uncultured SAR116 cluster alpha proteobacterium
AAAAAACACTAAAAGACGGATTGGATGCATTTTATAACAAAAATGGACCTTTTGATTTTATTCTGGCTGGCGAGCATATAATTTTTTATAAAAATAATTTAGAGGATAATCAAGGAAAGTCTTTATTTGATATGTTTGCAGAGAACTATGTTGTTCGATTTCAAAATATTTCATTGCTCAATTTTTTTAATAATGCGTTTGAATTTTTAAATAATACAAAAGTAAAAAAAATTATAACCATGTTTGAAACTGATTATATTTACTTAAATAATGACCGTATTAAAATCTTAGAGGATTTAGATTGTTATATGATAGCTGAAGGCTCTCAACTCATAAAGCCAACAAAAAATATTAAAAATAGAAAAAATGAAAAATATAGCTACACAGTAAAAGATGATTGGCCATACTTTGCAAAGAAAAATATAAATAAAATAATTTCTTTACCTCATTTTGTTTCAGAAGGTGAATTTTTTTATGGTGATATTCAAAATCGAAGAAGAATTATTAATGTTCCTGGGGTTAACTATTTGAACAGAAAGAGGGCTGTCAAATTACTTAAGAAAGCTGAATTCAATTTAGATATGAAGTTCCATATGATTTTATATTCTTTGTTTGCAAAATTTGGGTTTAAGCCATTTTCTAACTCACATTCATTAAAGCTTTATAATAATATATTTTATGAAAGTATAATTAATAGTAAATATTCCTTTTCTTGTGGATCTACTTACGAACATACTGTAAGAAAGTTTTTTGAAATACCAGCTCTTGGTTCATTATTAATAATGGAGCCATTTAACAGTGAAGGCAAAAAAATGCTTGAGTCATTAGGTTTTTTAGAGGATCAAAATTTTATTGCATGCACTGTTGATAATTTAGTAGATAAAATTAATCAACTCGAAAAAAATAAAGAATATGCGAGTGAAATTGCTTATAACGGTCAAAAATTTGTTCTTAAAAACCATAGTTCTATTGCTAGAAGTAAGCAAATACATAAGTCTTTAGTTTCTATATCTAAAGGTCAATTTAATGGTACAACGTGGGATAATGGTAAATTTAAACTTCTTTGATTAAGGGTTAGACTATGAATAAAATTCTACTTAGTTTTGATACTGATTGGGCCCCTGATTTTGTAATTAAAAAAATTACTAAAATTTTAATTAAAAAAAAAATTAAATCTACATGGTTCATAACGCATAGTAGCCCAGAAATAGACAAAATGAAGAAAAATACTGAATTGTTTGAAATTGGCTTACACCCAAACTTTTATCCATTTTCGGATCATGGAAATAATGAAGAAGAAGTTCTAGAAAATATACAAAAATTATGTCCTGAGGCAACCTCTATAAGAACGCATGGTTTATACCATAATACTAGGCTTTTGACCAAAATTACTGATATGTTGCCAAATATTAGAACTGATGTCTCCTTATATTTGCCACAACTTAAACAAATTGAATTTTTTGATTTTTATACTCCATACATGAAAAAAATAAGAAGAATTCCATGTGTATGGGAAGATGATATGGAGTTTGTAAATAGTAAAATTTGGTCTCTTGATAAATTTAAAAAAAATAAAGGTATAACTATTTTAAATTTTCATCCTATTCATGTTTTTTTAAATTCATCAAATTATGATAATTATAATGATATTAAAAATACATATCCGAACATCACCGAAGCTCCAGAAAATTTTCTAAAAAAATTCATAAGTAAAAATGAAGGCTCGAGAACTATGTTTGAAAAATGTGTTGAATATTTAAAAGATAATAAAAGTTATAAAATCAATGAAGTTACTTAAAAAATGAAAATTGCTTTAATGGGTAGAACAAAATGGCTTTTAGACACTGGAAAGAAAATAATTTCTGAAGGTGATAAAATCGAGTTAATAATCACTTCAAAAGCTGAGAATTTTTACAATTGTAATGAAGAAGAATTTAGAGAATTTGCTAAATTAAACGATATAAAATTTTGCTTGTTTAACAATAATAATCAAGATCAATTATTAGATATTTTAGAAAAAAAATATGATTTAGCCTTATCAATCAACTGGCCTTATATTTTAAATAGTAAAATAATAAATAGATTCACATTAGGTGTAGTTAACTTTCATTGTGGTGATTTACCAAGATATAGAGGTAACGCATGTCCAAATTGGGCAATAATAAATGGTGAAAAAAAAATAGGTTTGACAGCCCATTTTATGGATGATTATCTAGATAGCGGACCAATTTTACTCAAAAAATTTTTGAAGATAAATGCTAAAACTTATATCAAAGATATTTATAATTGGTTAGATAAACAGATGCCAAATTTAGCATCTGAGGTAATTGTGGGTCTTAAAGATAATAAAATTGTAGCCAAACCTCAGAGTAAAAATTTACGAGATATTGTACATTGCTTTCCTAGAAAACCTTCAGACAGCAAAATTGATTGGTATAAAAGTAAAGACAGTATTCTTGCCCTAATAAGGGCAAGTTCTTATCCTTTTGATGGAGCATTTACTTTTTTAGAAAACGGAACAAAGGTTGTAATTTGGAAAGCAGTAGTTTACAAAATAGATTATAAAATTAATGCAATACCTGGACAATTTTTGTTTAATTACAATGATAAACTTATTATTGCATGTAGTGATGGCGCTATATTACTAAATGATGTAGAAATAATTAATCCAACCAATGAAAAAATTGAATGGGACAATATAAGAAAAAAATTAAGAAATAGATTTATATAAGAGTTTAGATGAAAAAAATTTTGATAAAAAAATTAAATCATGCTTTCTCGAACCAATGGGATAAAAAACATAAAACTAAATACAAAATTCTAGAATATGAAAATAAGTTAGGTGTGGAAACATACAAATTAAATTTAAATGGAAGTTGGTCACTAATCCACACTGAAAAACCATTAGAACTTTTAACAGAAAAAGATGTTGATGATTTAATAGCAAGAAGTTTGTCAAATTTTTTAAAACTTCATCCTAGTTGGAGAAGGAATAATTTTTAAATGAGTACTTTAAATAGAAAAATTTCATTAGTGAAAAACATGTTAGTTTCCAGACCTAAAGGTTGGCAGTCTTTGCTTTATAATTCTTCAATGGCTCAGTTAAAAATAGCCAGTCCTTTGATGTCACCTGTACACGTTTCAATTGAACCTACCAATGCTTGTAATGCTAGATGCTCAGTTTGTGAGACAGGCAAGGGTGATATGAGAAGGAAAACAGGCTTTTTAGATAAAGCACTCTATACTGAATTTTTGAATAAAATAAGTGATACTACTTCAACACTTTTATTTTATTTCATGGGTGAACCATTTATGCATAAGGATTCTTATGACATGATAAGGTTTGCTAGAGATAAAGGTATTTATGTAGAATCTTGTACTAATGGAGATTTTGTAGATCCAGAGGGAATAATCTATTCAGATATTAACAAGTTATCTTTTCAAATTGGAGGAATGGATCAAGAAACTCATGAGATATACAGAATTAGAAGTAAATTAGATAAGACGATTGAAAATATAGAAAAATTAGTTCAGCTTAGAAAAAAATATAATAATAGTTCATTAGAAATTGAAGTTGGTTTTATTGTAATGAGACACAATGAACACCAAGTCAAAGAGTTTTATAGTTGGGCGAAAAATATTGGTGTCGATATAGCGAATGTAATTGATCCATGTGCCAGAAACATGATGGAAGCTTATGCTTATTTACCAAACGATAGAAAATACTGGTTTTATGATGAAGAAGCTTTTAACAAAGGGTTTTTAAAACCAAAAAAAATAAATAATAATGAGTGCATATGGATATGGAACTCACTCCAGCTTACCTGGAATGGTGATGCTGTTCCATGTTGTAGAGATACAAATGGTAAACATGTGTTTGGAAATGTTTTTGAAACAAGTCTCAATAATGTTTTCAATAGTGAAAAAGCTGTAAAATTTAGAAAACAAATCCTAACGGATCAAGGTAATATTGATATCTGCAAATTATGTTCAGGTTATGGTTTACCTCAAATTAATAGAACTAAGTCTGCAGAATTTACAATTAAAAGAGATACTCTGAACTTAGATAAAATTCCTGATCATGAAAAAACTATTTCTGAAGCCCCAAACCAGAAATAAATTCATTAGAAATATTTTACCATGGCTTCTTTTCTAGAGCATTATGATTTTGAGATGGACTATTTCTTGTGGATAGTTATTTTATTATTCCTTTTTTTGAGAATATTGTTTTTTTATTATTCAACTAAAACAGGAGTTGATCATTATTATTGGTTGGCATGTGTTAAAAATTTTAAAGAACAAAAAACTATACCTTTTAAAATTAAAAATAAATATTTGCTTGAGCATGATAAGCAGTATTATCCCCCAGGGTTTGCTGTTTTTTTATCGTTTTTCTCTGTTAAATTTTTGGAAAAAAATGGTTCATATGTAATACCTTTTTTAATAGATATGTTTTGTCTTTTTTTACTATTAGGATTTTGCAAAAGCTTTTTAAGTTATAATGATTTACTTACCGTTGTTTGTTTGTATCTTTCAGCTCCAATTTTACTAGTTTACAATACTCAGCTCACTTCAAGAGGATTGGGAAATTTATTTTTTGTTTGTTCAATGCTAAGTTTTTTAACTTTTGTTAATTACAACGATTTTTTTATCCCTCTTTTAATTTCTTCTTCCTTATTTTTCGCTTTAATGTATTTAACGCATAAAATGACAACCCAATACTGTTTGTTTTTGTTTATATTACTAATATTTTCAGGATTAAATTTTGAATCAAAGCTATATTTAGTATTAACTATATTTTTAGGAGTACTTTCGTCTGTTTTTATAGTAGGAATTAACTTTTCTAAAATGCAAATCAAAACACATTTAGAAATTATTTCTTTTTGGAATAGAAATTGGAAAAATTTAGGTGCACATCAATTTAAAGATTCAAAAAATTATTTAGTGAAGAACAGCACTATGAGTTCTAAATTTCATCAATCAAATTTCATGGGTTATATAAATTATTTAAAAATAATTTTTTCTTATTTGCCGAGCTTAATTCTTGTCCCTTATGCAATTTTATTTTTTAATATTCCTGAATGGTTAAAAATATGGCTTTTTGCATCGATTATCATTTCTTTTGGGACCCTTTTTGTGTCTAGTTTCAGATGCTTAGGTGGTGGGCATCTATATTTATTTAATACTGTTATTCCAGTATCAATCTGCTGGGCTTTTGGAGCAAATAATATAGAAGAAAAAATACTATTTTTATTTATAATTTTTATTTCTTTTTCTGTAAGTTTAGTTGCACTTTTTAGAAGAAAAAACCAGAAAATATATGATGTTGAAAATATGCATTTAATTACATATCTAAATTCCCATAAAAAAATGAATATCGGTGTTTTCCCTACAACTTTTGCCGAGAGAACAGCTTATGAAACAGATCATAATGTTCTTTGGGGTGCTCATGGTTATAGTTTTTTAGATGTAGAACCAATTTGGCCTGTTACAAAAATGACATTGACAAGCATGTTTAAAAAATATGATTTAAAAATGATCGTCGTCAATTTAATTTGGTGGAAAGAAATTGAAGATATCAAAGAATTTAGTGTAAGATTTAATACAATATATAAAACAGATAACTGGATAATATTTAACTTAAAAAATGACTAGATCTCTTATGTTTATAGCAAGTTCAGACTATGATTCTTTATTGCAAAAAGGAGTTGTAGATATGATATCAGAAAGAGATGAGGGAGGGTTTTTTGATAAAGTCTTTTCAATACACCCATTGGCAAAAAAAACAAGGAAAATATTTATAAATAACAATCACTATTTATACGAATTTGGGTTTGATAGACTCTGGTTTGGCAGTTCTTCTAAGTTTCTTAGATATATATATTCACCAATTTACTTTTTAATAGCAACTAAACAAACTAGAAGTTTGATAATTAAAAACAATATAGACATAGTCAGGTCGAGTGATCCATATTGGGCTGCAATAATAGGTTATTTTTCTACATTATTTCTTAAAACAAAATTTGTAATTTCCATTCATGCAGATTGGGATAAAAGAGATGAATTAGATTCTAAACTAGGAGCTCCAAAAATATTTTTTTCAAGAAAATTAATAAAAATAATAGAGAGATTTTTGTTAAAAAAAGCCTTTAGGGTTATCTGCATAAGAAAATCGTTATTTAAATATGTAATTAACCAGGGTGTAAAAAAAGAAAATGTAGTTTATATGCCTCATGGAATAGATTTAACAAATTTCTATAATAAAAACGAAATAATAAATAAATCAAAATTTAAAATTATAAGTTTTGTTGGCCGTATTTCAAGAGAAAATTATATTTATGATGTATTTGAGATAATAAAGTTTTTTAAGAATAGAAAAGATTGTAAATTTATTATTGCTGGTGATGGGCCAGAGTTTGCAAATTTAAAAAGGTTAACTAATAAATATAAACTAAATAAAAACAAAATCATTTTTACAGGCTTTATAAGTAAAAATAAAGTTGCATCTCTGAGAAGAAAATCATCGATTAATATTGTTTTGATGGGAGGGCTGAGTTTGATCGAAGCAGCTGCTTCAGGAAATCCAGTAATTACTTATGATACTGAATGGCATTCTGAAATTATAAAAAATAACTTAACAGGGAAAATAGTTAAAGAGGGTGATATAAAAAATTTGATTAAAGCAATAATAAGTTTGTTAGAAAATGAAAAATTAGCAACCGAATTAGGAAATAATGCAAAAGAAGAAGTTGTAAAAAATTACGAAATAAATAATGTCCTACAATTTAGAGCTGATAAATATAATATTATATTAGGAAACAGTAATATAAATGAAATTACAAAATAAATTAAAAAATGATTTCTACATAGACGATCAAAAAAAACTGCAATTAAATAATATAGCCTATCGATATGTAATTGAAGAGCGATGGAATAATTTTAATACATTACTAAATAAATTTATAAATAAATACGATCATAAAACTAGGTCTATTAAAATTTTAGACGCTGGAAGTGGTGATGGTAATAATATCAATTTTTTATTAAACTTTTTTGCAATTAGAAACATAAAGATTAAAATAACAGCCCTTGATTATAATAAAGTTAGATTAAAAAGATTAACTAAAACTAAAAATATAAATATCGAGTATGGTAATTTATTAAACATTAAACATCCGAAAGAAAAATTTGATTTTATCCTATGCAGCCATGTTATTGAACATATAGAAAATTGTGATGTCGCTCTAAAAGAATTAAAAAGAGTTTTGAAAAAGGATGGTTTTTTAATTTTGTCCGTACCTAACGAAGGTTGTCTTTTGTCTCAAATTAGAAACAATATTATACAGCGAAAAATTTTAAAATATACAGATCACAAACATTTTTTTACAAAAAAATCACTTTTAACATTATCTAAGAAAGCTGGATTTAAGTTAGGAAATAAAGTATTGTATGAAGGTTTTTCATTTCCACATTCTGGAGTTGATAGAAGACTTAGAAGATTTTCTTTTTGGAGAAAGATTATGAAATTCTTTTTAAAATTGTTCCCTAGCCAATGCGCTGGATTGACTTTTTTGTTTCTAAAGTACTAACAAAATATGTGTGGTATTTGCGGAATACATTCTGAAAAAAATGAAAATAAAAATAATTTTCAAATTAAAAAAATGCTTTCATTGTTACAACACAGAGGGCCTGATGGAGAAGGTCAATGGAATGACGATAAAATAACTATGGGTCATAGAAGACTATCCATAGTTGACTTAAGAGAAGAAGGTAATCAACCATTTTTGAATGAGAAAAAGGATGTTGTTTTAGTATGTAATGGTGAAATATATAATGCAAAAATTTTAAGAGAAAGTTTAATAAAAAAAGGACACTCATTTATTAGTAAAAGTGACAATGAAGTTATAGTTCATTTATATGAAGAGATGGGAATTGATCTAGTAGATCAATTGATCGGAATGTATGCTTTTGCCATTTGGGATAAAAAAAAAGAAACTCTTTTTTTAGCAAGAGATAGAATAGGCGAAAAGCCAATTTACTACAGCCATCAGAATGGAGTTTTTTATTTTTCTTCAGAAATCAAACCAATAATAAAAGTATGGGAAAAAAGTCCTGATCTTGCTGAAAATACTTTTTCAAATTTTTTAGGCCTAGACTCAATGCCAGCTCCTCATACATCATTTAAAAATATTTATCTACTTCCTCCTGCATCAATCTTAAAATACAATTCAAATAATATTAAAATATATCAGTATTGGAAGACGGATTTTTTAAATGCTCAAAGGAAATGGAACTATGATGACGCTATAAGTGAATTTAAATTTGAAATCGAGAGAGCTGTTAAATATACCGCTATTTCTGATGTTGATGTAGGATTGCTTTTATCTGGAGGCGTTGATTCAACAATAATTGCCAACATACTGCAAAACAAGAAAAATAATAATCAAAAATCCTTTTGTATAAGTAATGATAATGTCATTACAGAAAATATTGAAATGGAAAGATCTTCTAGGGTGGCTCAAAATTTTGGCTTTAAGCACACAAATCATACATTTAATATAAATGAAATTATTAAATTACCCAAAATAATTCATGCTTATGAACAACCTATTTCATCTTTCCCAGCTCTTTTTACAGACAATTTCATGCAAAGAATTAGTAAAGAATTAAAAGTGGTGCTGAGTGGAAATGGTGCAGATGAAGTTTTTCTGGGTTATGATGGATATCAAAACTCATTGTTGAAGTCAAATATTTTGAATAAAGTCTCCAATAATAAAATTACTTATTTGATAGCAACAATGTTTTTCAAAAATAATAAAATAATATCAAAACTAATTGATAATCCTTTTCACGAGTGGAAATCAATTTTATTTAAACACAATGTAATGAAAGTTGCGACAAAATTACTTGATAAGGATTATCTCAGCAAGTTTGAAGAATATCTACCTTATGAAATGTATACTAAAACTGCGAAAGAATGTAATCCAAGAGATTATCTTGACGTACTATCTTACACTGACTTAATGATAACCCATCAACATGGCACTAATCTTATACCTGACGTTTCAGGGATGTCTTACGGAGTTGAAATTAGATCACCGTTTTTAAATCATAAGTTAATTGAATTTGCCACTTCTTTACCAAGAAACCTTCTAATTCCATCCCAATTTCATGGAAAAAAAAATAAGTTTCTGTTAAAGAAATATCTTGAGCAGTATATTGCAAGAGAAATAATTTATGCAAAGAAGGTTGGTTTTGGTTTTGATATAAATTATCATCAGTTAATTAAAGGTCCATGGAATAAAATTATCAGCAAATATGTTATTAATGGAAATTATTTAAAATCTATTCCAATTAATAAAAATTATTTAAAATCAGATAATTTTGAAAATGTAGAAATTTTATGGAAGTTACTATCATTTTCTCTCTGGCATGATATTTTTCTTTTGAAAAAAAATTATAATGAAATAAGCGAGGATTTTAATTTTTTAATGAATACAAGATAATGACAAATATTAAAGCTGTAATTATGGCTGGTGGCTCTGGTAGTCGCTTATGGCCCTTGTCTAGAGCAACTCATCCCAAGCAATTTTTAGCCCTCAATGGTAAAGATACTATGCTTCAATCTACAGTTAAACGTTTATCTGGTTTGAATATTACGTCATTTACAACAATATGTAATGAAGAACACAGATTTTTTGTAGCTGAACAGTTGCGTCTAATTGATAAGCATAGCTCAATTATTCTTGAGCCTGCAGGCCGTAATACTGCGCCCGCACTTGCTCTCGCTGCTCTTTTGTCTGATAATGACGATTTATTGCTTGTACTTGCTGCTGATCACGTAATTGAAAAAAATGAAGTATTTGTAAAAACCGTAAAGCAAGCTATTCCGATAGCGTTGTCAGGAAAAATTGTTACTTTTGGTATAGTGGTAGACTCACCTCATACAGGTTACGGGTATATAAAAAAAGGTAAAAAAGCAGGATTTGGTTTTAATGTTAGCAAGTTTGTAGAAAAACCATCTTTAGAATTAGCACAAGAATATATAAATTCAAATGACTATTATTGGAATAGCGGTATGTTTTTAGTCAAATCAAGTGTATATCTCGATGAACTCTTAAAATATAGTCCTAAAATATATGAGGCCTGCCAATTGGCTGTTAACAAAGTTGAGCCTGATCTGGATTTTATACGTATAAACAAAGACAAATTTTTAGAATGTCCAAGCAAGTCAATCGACTACGCAATTATGGAACAAACAAAAAAAGCTGTTGTTGTTCCAATGGATGCAGGTTGGAGTGATCTGGGGTCTTGGTCGTCTTTGTGGAATCTCTGTAAAAAAGACAGTAATGGTAATGCTACTCACGGAGACGTTGTGCTTCACAGTTCACGAAATTCGTATTTTAGGACTGATGGTATGTTGGTAACTGCTATTGGGGTGGATAATTTGATCTTAGTTGCAACTAAAGATGTAATTATGGTTGCTCATAAAGATAAAGTTGAGAATGTAAAAATAATAACTAAGACCTTAGAAGCAAATGATCGAAAAGAGTGGGCGTTAAATCGGGAAGTTTATCGTCCGTGGGGTAAGTTTGATGCAATCGACAATGGTGATCGTTACCAAGTTAAACGTATTACGGTGAAACCAGGTGGTAGATTAAGTTTGCAAATGCATCATCATAGAGCCGAGCATTGGGTTGTTGTGTATGGAACTGCTCGTGTGACAAATGGTGATAAAAAATTTTTACTTTCAGAGAATGAATCCACCTATATACCTGTTGGTGCAGTTCATGCACTTGAAAATCCCGGGAAAGTAGATCTTCAGTTAATTGAAATACAGTCTGGAAGATATCTTGGGGAAGATGATATTGTTAGATTTGAAGATCTTTATGGTCGATAGAATTTACTAACTAGAATTAACAGTTTAAAACCGCAATACCAAGGTAGTTTCAAACAATATTAGCTATATTAAAATACAAGTATTTAGTTTATTAAGTGTATGATTTACTGTAATTAATTTACCTTTCCTCGAAATTTGAAAGAAGTGTCAAACTTAAAATTATTTGCTTGAAAAATGTTAATTCGTAGTCTATCAGTGAATAAGAAAAGTTATTAATTATTATAACTTAAATCAAAATCCCTAAAAGGGCATCGTAATGCAGATAGGCCCCGTGCGGTAGCTTTGACTTAATTAATACATCAATTTTTTTTCTAATATCAAACTAAGAAATTTATTATTATATATATAATTTGCATTAGTAAAATATCCATTTAAATTAAGTTTATTTTCCCTTAAATGTCCCCTCTTCTTCACTCTTTTGATAAACAACAAATTATCGCAATCGTTGGTTTAGGTTACGTCGGTCTTCCTCTTGCTGTTGAATTTGGCAAAATATTGCCAACAATTGGCTTAGATCTCTCAGCAGAAAAGGTAGAGGCCTATCGCAGCCATATAGACCTAACAGGTGAGGTCAGCACAAAAGATCTGCAATCTGCAACGCAACTACAATGTCACACCGATCCCAAGGTGCTAGAAGATGCAGACTTCATAATAATTGCTGTGCCTACGCCATTGGGTATGGGGAATCAGCCCGACCTTGAGTTCCTGATTAAGAGCAGTGAAGTAGTAGGTAAACATCTTAAGGGTGGCGCTGTCGTGGTATATGAGTCCACTGTTTATCCTGGTGCAACTGAAGAGGTTTGTATCCCTATTTTAGAAAAGTGCTCAGGTCTCAAATGGAAGAAAGACTTCTGGGTAGGATATAGCCCGGAACGAATAAACCCAGGTGACAAAAAACGAACCGTTACCAAGATTGTTAAAATGGTTTCAGGTGACACCCCGGTAACTCTTGATAAGGTAGCCGAGATTTATGGTTGCATTATTAGTGCAGGAGTTTACAAAGCCAGTAGCATCAGGGTAGCTGAAGCTGCTAAGGTAATCGAAAATACCCAGCGTGATCTCAATATCGCTCTTATAAATGAGTTTGCTATTATTTTCAATCTTGCAGGCATTGACACACTGGAAGTTCTAGAAGCTGCTTCAACTAAATGGAACTTTTCACCCTATCGCCCTGGTCTTGTAGGTGGGCACTGCATTGGCGTGGATCCGTATTATCTAAGCCACAAAGCTGAGATGTTGGGTTATCACCCCGAACTTATTCTGGCTGGTCGCCGTATTAATAATGGAATGTCAGCTTATATTGCGCAGCAAACTATCAAACAAATGATTGATAATAATACCAATATAAAGGGTGCCAAAGTTATAGTGCTAGGATTTACATTTAAAGAAAACTGCACCGACCTCCGCAATAGCAAAGTAGCTGACCTAGTAGAGGACTTGCAGGGTTTTGGGTGTGAAGTTTATGTGCACGATCCAGTAGCTGAACCCGAGCAGGCGTTAAACGAATACAACGTCACTCTAAGTAAATGGGATCAATTGCCTAACAACGCTGATGCAATAGTCGCTGCTGTATCGCATTCGGAATATATAATACAGCCTGTGGCTAGCCTTCTGGCTCCCTTGAAACCTGGAGGTGTTTTTATCGACGTCAAATCCGCATACACACCCGAATCTATTAAATCCACAGGTGCGCGCCTGTGGCGTTTGTGAATTAATTCAATGAATGCCACCTATTTCGTCACTGGTTCTGCAGGTTTTATTGGCTCTGCTCTTACCTTGCGATTACTTGATCGTGGCGACACTGTTATTGGAATAGATAACCATAACGATTATTATGATCCTTCCATTAAAGAAGCTCGATTGGCTCGACATGCTAATCATTCCAACTACACTCACCTACGCATAGACTTGGTTGACCGTTCAAAAATAGAAGCTGCCTTTGCTAAGTATAAGCCAAAATGTGTCGTTAACCTTGCTGCTCAAGCCGGAGTTCGTTATTCTATAGAAAACCCATTAGCCTATATTAACAGCAATATTGTTGGATTTGCACACATTTTGGAAGGTTGCCGTCATAATGATGTTAAACATTTAGTTTATGCCAGTAGCTCTAGCGTTTATGGTGCCAATACAGCTATACCCTTTTCCACACATCAGAATGTAGATCATCCATTGAGCCTATACGCAGCTAGTAAAAAATCAAACGAGCTAATGGCACATACCTATAGCCACTTGTACGGTCTACACACTACTGGCTTGCGGTTTTTTACTGTATATGGACCATGGGGGCGCCCCGACATGGCTCTTTTTAAATTTACTAAAGCTATTCTAGCTGGGGAAGCGATACAAGTATTCAACTACGGCAAGCATCGTCGAGACTTTACTTACATAGACGATATTGTTGAGGGCTTAATGCGAGTGATAGACCAGCCCGCCCTAACTAATCCACAGTGGGACAGTAACTTTCCCGATCCAGGTACCAGCCTTGCTCCTTGGCGAGTTTACAATATTGGCAATAGTAAACCAATACAACTAATGGACTATATAGATGCCATAGAAAAGGAATTAGGTAAAATAGCTATCAAAGAAATGTTACCTTTGCAGGCTGGAGACGTGCCAGATACTTACGCCAAAGTGGACGATCTAGTTAAGCAATTTGACTACAAACCTACCACTACCGTTCATGATGGTATCCATTGTTTTGTGAACTGGTACAGGAATTACTATAAATCATAAGAGAGTATCATGAAACATGAGCAGTCAAATGTTAAATTAGGTGATAAATCAAGTATCCAAATTGTAACTCACTCGTCAAAAAAAACTTTATCTAAAATTAGAAAAATCATAAATGAAGTTTTCTTTGAGAGAACCGAAAACTATTTGAATATGCACGTAGATGCTTACAGAGAATTAATGGTACAAGCACAAAACACAATAAATAAAGAAAAAATGGGATATCTGCTTGTTAAAGAAATTGAGTCAGATATTGTTAAGTATCTTCGAACAGATAACTTTTTAATACAAAGTAGCGTGTATTTACGGGCGTCTCGACCAATTATAAAATCAGAGACTGAAAATATTGGATGGCATAGAGAAACATTTTATGGTGAAGAAATGGGTAAAAGTATTAACTGCTGGACACCAGTCCAGGGTGTCACTGAAGATAATACTTTGAGATATATTCCCGAGAGTCATCTTATTCCTGACGAAAAAATTAGTGTTTCTAAGGAGGTATCTGTGTCTACGAAAAGATTTTCAGCTGGACACAAACTAGGTTTTCAATATGCACCGAAAAAAATTATTTCTGGTGTCGATTTATCTAATGCATCTAAGTTAAAAGTAGGTGATGGAAAGAGCGCTCTATTCAGTGGCAATTTAATTCATGGTGCTGCAGTAAATGAAGCTAAGACTATTCGTTTTTCAATTGATTTTAGGTTAATAAGAAAAACTGATTATAGTTTAGGCAATAAAAGTAACCATATTACTTCTTCAAAACCTTATTTTGTGGAGTATTGTTAAATTTTTAAATTGCAAAATGCAATTTTAAAAATTCAAACATTTATTAATATGATTTGTACATTTACATGATAATAAAGACAAATTCTGAATGTTTAACAAAAATTTAAAAGAAGTAATTGTTAAAGACTCGTTCTATCAATTCACCCGTTAAGTCACATTATTTAGGTGTATGAATTTAACCAGAGGAAATTTCCATTTCAGCTAGATAAGATGAATTGTTTGGGTTGTGAAAAGCCCCTCACAGGGATTATAAAAAACTATGAGCGTTTGAATAGGATATCTTCAGACAGTAAGGTGTTTGGTACAGGTGGCCAGTTGGCTCAATGCGAGCAATGTGGAATAGTTCAAAAGCCATTTGATTCTGTGTGGCAGTCTGAATGCGAGACTATATATAGTTCTTACAACAGTTATGCAGGATCTGACGGGATTGAACAGTCTGTGAGAGGTGGTGCTGACTATGGTGGCAAGTTTGCTCCACGTTCTTATTTGGCACTAGAGAGATTGATTTCTCTAGGAGATTTGTCTTCTTGTGGGCGTTTGTTGGATTATGGCTGTGGGCGAGGACCTACAACTCGTGCTGCTTCTAAACTTCTTCCAGGCTGGAGGGTTGATGGTTATGATCTAGACCGACGTGCTGAGGAAGAACTTGATAGTATGGAAAACTTTGATACGCTGTTCTCTGGCTCTCCAAATGAAACTTTAAATAAAATGATAGAATCTGGGATTCGATACGACTTAATTGCATTAGTTCATGTCCTAGAACATATTCCCCATGGCCATGACGCACTATCAAAGTTGAAACAACTTCTCTTGCCAGGGGGTCAAATTCTTTTACAAGTCCCAAATAGAATTTCAAATCCTTTTGACTTATTAGTAGCTGATCATACTATCCATTTTGATCCATTGTCTTTATTTAGAATAGTAAAACGCTCTGGCTTGTCTGTTCAATTTCTGTCTGAAAATTGGATCTTAAAGGAACTGACCGTTTTGGCAGGGTATGGTAAAGAAATATCAGAGCCAGCGTTGAGACTGATATCAGCGGCTGATCAAGTAAGATGGTTACAGCAAGTAGCAAGATTGTGTCGAGACACAGCTTCAGTGGGTTCTTGGGGGATATTTGGAACTTCAAATGTAGCATCCTGGATAAAAGGAGAAGCAGGCATTAAGCCAGACTTTTATATTGATGAAGATGTTGCTAAACATGGGCAAAGGATCGACGGTGTGGAAATATTAATTCCTGAAAAGGTCCCTGAAGGTTCCAATGTGCTGATGGCCATGGCTCCAAAGTTGGCAGAAAGCATAATTAACAGGCTAATGACACTGCCTGTGAAATTTATCTCTTTACCACCAACTTCAGTTTACCTTAAATGATTGAAGGGTCATAACATTGAAGCAAAGTAATACAAATAAATTTAATATAGACGGCTATCAGGTTGCTCGAGGAGTAATAGATCCTGTAACTATAGATCAAGTGAGGCAAGTGCTTGAAGAAGTTCTTGAAACCACTGTGGATGAAATGAAGGCTCTCGGTATTCGAGTGGGAACAAAAAACATGGTCGCAGATATCAATAGATTGCTTGATGGCCCAAATGCAAAAAATATTGACCAGGACCTTCGTACAATAATGACCGGTCAATATCCTACGAAAATACGGATGGATACTCGATTACTAGAAATTCTAAAGTCGACTCAACTTCAAAACCTTTTAAGTTCTGCTCTTTGTTCGTCAAACTTGTGTATGCACATGCCACCAATGGCTCGATTTGTTTATCCTGGCAATTCAAGTGCAGGTGTTCCTGCCCACCAGGATGTAGCTTATAATGAGCATTTGAGTGATTTCATCACCCTTTGGGTACCACTCGTCGATATTGATTCTAAGTGTGGCGGAGTAACAGTCTACCCTGGAAGTGATAATGTACAGCAGAATACTGTGAGGTTGAACCATGGCGTCTGGTTTGATGACATAGATGTCTCAGGTACCGTACCTGTAGACTGTGCACCAATGGCCAAAGGAGACGTTTTAATTTTCAATCGCTTTCTTGCACATAAGTCAATGCCAAACCTATCTAATCGAATACGCTTTAGCTTGGATCTTCGTTTTTTTACCGATAAAGATTACTCAGAAAAACATTATTTAGACATGACAACATGGGAGGTTATTGCACCTAATGACTGAATCATTTGATAAAAAGACAGGATTTAAAACTTCAGGTACAGATGCTGAAGTAGAGAAAGCATTACGAGAACACTGCGCTAAATTTAATATTGAACCTTATGATGCTGCGGTTTTGTTTCCAGTACTTCTGAGACGACAGAATCTTAAACGGTTCCTTGCTCATTCAGAGTTATTCCTCAAAACGTTAGGCGTGCCAGGAGATATTGCAGAATTAGGTGTCTATCGTGGATTGGGACTAATGACTTGGGCTAATTTATTGGAAGCTTACTGTATTGGAGATAGGACTAAGACGGTTTTTGGCTTTGATAACTGGACTGGATTTTCAGGTTTTTCTCCTAAAGATGGACCACAAAAAGAGAATTCAGGTAAAACTATTGGGGGATTTGATCCCAGTTTATTTAAGCATGAGCTAGAAAACGCAATTTCAATTTATGATCGAGATCGATTTGTGCCTTGGAAGCCTAGGATTAAGTTAATTGACGGCGACATTGAAACTTCAGTGCCTAAATTTGTTAAAAAAAATACAGGTGTTCGCTTTTCTTTAATACATTTTGATTGTGATCTTTATTTGCCTACACGTGCAGCTTTAGAAGCACTTTGGCCTTTAGTGGTAAGTGGCGGAATCATAATTTTTGATGAATATGGTATCCATGATTGGCCAGGTGAGACTGCAGCGGTAGACGAGTTTTTAGCTGACAAGCCAGGATTGCGACTTCATACTTTTGACTGGACAAACACGCCCGCTGCTTGGTTAATCAAACCTTAGTATCAGAAATCTAAACGATATACAAAAAAAGAACCTCTTAAAAATAATCTGCAAGGTTTAATTAAAAAACATAATATTAAATATATTCCTGTTGGTAGAGCAGATTATTAATGGTGAAACTCATAAAGTTGTTAATTGGAATGTAGAAAAGACTAAAACACAAGTAGAAATCTATTATAGCAATTATAAAACCTTTTTCATAATTATGCTTATTAATCTCTTGATCCATCTCTGGTATCTTACATAAATCCTGTCTAATTCAGTTTATCGTACTATTGGGCTTATTTTATATTATTATGTTTGTAGAAGTTCATAGCATTATCGCCGTACTTTCATTTCTGGGAATACTCCTAGCTTATGGTTTATTGCTCAATCTACAAATAACGCTATCCATAGGTTAGAGCTTTCCTTGATATTTAAACATAATAAAACCAGTCAAAAGGTCAAACTTCGCAAGTTATTGATACGTCTTTGGTATCATCTGAGCAAACGTCGTCGAATTCAGTTTTCGTTTCTAGTTGTCTTGATGTTAATCAGTGCGTTTGCAGAAGTTGCCAGTCTTGGCGCGGTACTTCCATTTCTGGGAATACTCATTGCTCCTGAACGTGTGTTTGATCATTCTATAGTCGGAAATATAGCGCAGGATCTAGGCATTACTTCCTCTGATCAATTGTTACTACCCCTCACTGTTACTTTTATAGGTTTTGCTCTAATAGCTGGAGCAAGTCGTATTTTCTTAACATGGGCCAACACAAGAGTTGCGTTTTCTACAGGTGCTGATCTTGGTATAGAAGTTTATCGGCGTACTCTTTACCAGCCATATTGGGTACATGCTTCGCAAAACAGTAATGAGGTAATCAGTGGCATCACTATAAAAACTAACCAAGTAGTGTTCGATGTATTGGTACCATTGCTTACAATCTTCAGTGGAACTTTGCTAGTGCTGGCAATCATGGGTACCTTGATTGCTATTGACCCTATTATAGCATTGATGACAGGCATCGGGTTTGGTATCTGTTACGCCTCTGTCACATGGGTGTCTCGTCGACAGTTAAATCGCAATAGCCATCGAGTTGCCCAAGAACAAACTCAAGTTATTAAAGCCTTGCAAGAAGGTTTAGGCGGCATTCGTGATGTGCTACTAGGTGGTGTCCAAGAGTTTTACTGTAACGTTTTTCATAAGGCAGATCATACATTACGGCGAGCCCAAGGCAGCACCGTTTTTATCAGCATAAGCCCTCGTTATGCAATGGAAGCCCTTGGTATGGTAGTGATTTCAGCTTTGGCATATTTTCTTAGCCAACAAGAAGGGGGAATTGCCACTGCATTTCCATTGCTTGGATTGCTGGCATTGGGTGCACAACGCCTATTACCTTCTTTACAGCAAATATATTATGCGTGGGCGAGTATTATCGGCAGCCAAGCCTCATTGGCAGATACTCTTATGCTACTTGATCAACCCCTGCCAGAAGATCTATTTCAATCCAAGATCGAGCCGCTATCCTTTCAAAAAAATGTTCGCTTGAATAATGTAGATTTTCGTTACAGTGAAGATGCTCCATGGATACTAAATGGTCTCAATTTATTAATTACTAAAGGTGCACGTGTTGGTTTCGTTGGGAGCACTGGCAGTGGTAAGAGCACAACACTTGATTTGTTGATGGGATTACTAATGCCGACAAAGGGAGAGCTTCTAATAGACGGCAAATCTGTTAGCGGTAAACGTCTAAGAGCCTGGCAACGAAGCATAGCACACGTTCCGCAGAGTATTTATTTAGCTGACACTACTCTTGCTGAGAATATAGCATTTGGGGTACCATTTGATAAGATTGACGAAAAAAGAGTGAAGCGGGCGGCTCGTCAAGCACAGATTGCAGATTATATCGAAAGTAAACCTCAAGGGTACAATACGCATGTGGGAGAGCGTGGCGTTCGTCTATCTGGTGGCCAACGTCAACGCATCGGTATCGCACGTGCTCTTTACAAAAAAGCAAGCGTTCTAGTTTTCGACGAAGCTACCAGTGCTCTTGACAATGGCACAGAGCAGTCGGTTATGGATGCTATAGGAATGCTTAATAGAGACCTTACAATTATACTTATAGCGCATCGTTTAACCACCGTAAGGCAATGTGATATTATTGTAGAACTAGAGCATGGGAAGGTAATAGCACAAGGCACCTATGAACATCTGTTAAAGCATAGCACAAGCTTCCAAAATATGGCTAAAGCGTTGTAAAAATTACTTTTTACTTAAGTGGCGCGTTGAAATCTCTGAAAAGAGTAGAGTAAAAACTTAAACTGCTATTTGTCATGTTCAGATTAAATCAGAAAAGGCTCATCAATGGTTATTCTTGCACCTTCTTATCAACCAAAGCACTCAATTTCAGGTCCTTTAAAAGAAAAAAAACGAGCGGTGTTCCTTGACAGAGATGGCGTAATCAATGTAAATCATGGCTATATCCATCATATCGATAATTTTGAATTTATCGATGGCATTTTTGAAGTGGCACGTGCAGCTCATTTTAGAGGTTATAAACTTATTGTTATTACTAATCAGTCTGGTATTGGCCGTGGCTATTTTTCAGAGCAACAATTCTTTCAGCTAACCGAGTGGATGTGTGGCGAGTTTTATAATGAAGGAGTGCCAATCGAGAAAGTTTATTTTTCACCTTTCCACCCAACTGCAGGTATTGGCTTCTACAAAAAAAATGATGTTTCCCGCAAACCTCAACCAGGAATGATTCATCAGGCTCAGCGGGATATTAACTTGAATCTAGAAAGTTCAATTTTAATTGGTGACGAGGTAAGAGATATTCAGGCAGGCATAGCGGCAGGGGTTGGGCTTAATCTTTTTTTTGGACAGAAACCATCCACTAAGCTGAACGACCTACCTTGTCATGTCATCTCAACCCTTGGAGAAGCTTTACTTTTTATGGATAATAATTGCTAGAAGCTGGATTAATTGAATGAATGTTGTTAACTTAGGTTTAGGGTTGCTAATCAATTAACTTCGAAGGAGCTTAAATGAACGTATTGGTAACTGGGGGATGTGGTTATAAGGGCACAGTACTTGTTCCTAAATTGCTCGAAAGGGACTACAAGGTTCAGGTACTTGATGTTCAATGGTTTGGCAATTTTCTTTTTAGTCACCCTAATCTAACTGTAACTAAAGGTGATGTTCGTGATATTGATAGCATCAATCTTCAAAATGTTGATGTGATTATTCATTTATCATCCGTGGCTAATGACCCCTGTGGTGACCTGGATCCTAAGCTTACTTGGGAGATAAGCGCACTAGCGACAATGCAGTTGGCAGACAAAGCGGTGCGTGAAGGTGTTAAGCAGTTCATTTATGCCTCGTCTGGAAGTGTTTACGGCATTAAGGACGAAGATCAAGTTACTGAAAACCTTCAGCTTAAACCTATTTCTGAATATAATAAAACTAAGATGGTTTCTGAAAGGGTTCTATTGAGTTATCAGAATGACATGATGGTACAAATAGTCAGACCAGCTACAGTCTGCGGGTTGTCCCCTCGTATGCGGTTGGATGTTGCTGTAAATCTATTAACTATACAAGCGCTGAAAAATCGAAAAATTACTGTTTTTGGTGGGAATCAAGCTCGACCAAATATCCACATTGAGGATATAACAGATGTTTATTTGCACTTTATAAAGCGCCCTGAGTACACTGGGATTTTTAATGCTGGTTTTGAAAACATTACTATCTTTGAAATTGCTAACTTAATTACAAAATATATTCCAGCTGAAATTATTGTGACGGAATCGAATGACCCACGATCTTATAGGATTAATTCAGATAAATTGTTAGCTACAGGCTTTAAGCCTAAAAAAAACGTGGAATATGCGATAAAAGAAATAATCGAAAGCTATCGTAGTGGAGTTCTAAGAGATGAAGATCACTTTTACAACCTTAAGTGGATGGAGAAAAAAAGAATTGTTAACGGATAATTATGAATAATAATATGCAGTTATATAAACTTTGCGCAGACTATGCAAACGAACTTAGTAGTCTGCTTGGTTCTTTTGACTGGTCAGGTGTGGTTCAACTTGGTAAGGATATGCAAGAATGTTGGCTTGCGGGACGGCAAGTGTTTTTTTGTGGAAATGGTGGCAGTGCAGGCAATGCAATCCACCTCGTCAATGATTTTTTGTATGGAATAGCTAAGAGAACAGGCGCAGGCTTAAAAGTTCAAGCGCTATCAGCTAATCCTGCTGTGATGACCTGTTTAGCCAATGATACTAGTTATGATTATATTTTTTCTGAACAACTTGCTGTGTTAGCTGATGCAGGAGATTTGCTGGTAGTTCTTTCTGGTAGTGGCAACTCTCCTAATATTTTGCGCGTTTTAGAACAAGCAAGTTCTATGGGAGTTAAGTCATTCGCAATTTTGGGTTATAGTGGTGGGAAAAGTAAATCTCTAGCAGATCTTTCCATCCATTTCCCTATAAACGATATGCAAATTGCAGAAGATATGCAGTTAGTTGTAGGTCATATGTTAATGAAGTGGTTATATCAAAATAGGCCTGATGTTAAATGAAATATAATAAATATGCAGTTTTAGGCTCAAACTCATTTGCAGGTGCCTCATTTATAGCTAGGGCTTTAGCTGATGGTGCAGATGTAATTGGTTTTAATAGGTCACTCGAAACTTCATCTATTTTTCTTCCTTATCTTAAAATAAAAAGTACCGGGAGTTATACTTTTGTTCAGGCAGATATTAATAATGATCTCGATGCAATTTTGACTCAGCTAGATACATTTCGTCCACAAATCGTGGTTGATTTTGCAGGTCAGGGTATGGTTGCAGAGAGTTGGCAGAACCCTGCGCAATGGTATAACACTAACGTCGTTGCTAAGGTTAACCTACACGATCAGTTAAGACTAAGAAATTGGCTAGAGCGCTATGTAAGAATTTCCACACCAGAGGTGTATGGTAGTCAGAAAAATCGGCTAATAGAAACTTGGCAATATAATCCTAGCACCCCATATGCTGTTTCACATGCTGCAATAGATCTAAGTTTACGTGCGTTTCACAAGCAGTATGACTTTCCAGTAATTTTTACACGCTTTGCTAATTTTTACGGTCCGGGTCAACAGCTGTATCGAATTATACCACGTACAATTATTTACGCACTCCTTGGTAAGAAGTTGCAACTTCACGGAGGTGGTACTTCGGTGAGAGCATTTATTTCAGGAGTTGATGTAGCAGATGCAGTGATGCGTTCGATTAATTTTGGAATGGTTGGTGATGTTTATCATTTTTCTTCAGAACGCTTCTTTACCATCCGACAGACGATTGAAATTATATGCTCTATGATGGATGTTGACTTTTCGGATTTAGTTGATATTGTCCCTGATCGTCCTGGTAAAGATCAGGCATATTTGATGGACTCGAAAAAAGCGCGAAGAGATCTTGGCTGGCAAGAGTCTCTTTCCTTTGAGGAGTGTATAAAGGATACTATTCGTTGGGTAAAAGATTCTTTAGATGAAATCTCCTCGCTCCCACTCAATTACATTCACAAAATTTGAAAGATTTTAATAATATGGTTAATACAAAAAACTATTTACCCGAACAATATAAACAGAACGATAAGCTGGGAATAAATCACAACTATCTGAAACAGCAGTTTTCGGATCATGATATTATATGGTCTAAGATACGTGAAGTTGTTATTCGTGGAGACTTTACTCTAGGGTCTGAGGTTGACCTTCTAGAAAAAGAATACGCTCAGATATCTGGTACTAATCATGCTATCGGTGTTGGTAGTGGTACAGATGCAATTTTTCTCAGTTTGAAGGCATTGGGTGTGGGCCAAGGTGATGAAGTTATCACCACGGCATTTACATTTTATGCAACTATTGGTGCTATAGTTACTGCAGGAGCCAAGCCTATTTTTTGTGATATCAGAGAAGACTACAATATCGATCCCTCGGAAATTGAATCCAAAATCACACCTGCAACTAAGGCAATTCTTCCTGTTCACTGGTCTGGAAAACCTTGTGATATGGATGCTATTGAAGAAATTGGAAAGAAATATAACTTAGCAATTGTTGGTGATGCTTGTCATGCCATAAGCGCCACCTATAAAGGTCGTACTGCTGGTTCTTTAGGTTCAATTGCCTGCTTTAGTTTTCATCCTTTAAAAAATCTAAACGTTTGGGGGGATGGAGGTATTATTACGACTAATTCTGATAAGTTAGCCGATAAGTTACGATTGATGCGCAATCATGGATTAGTTGGCCGTGACGAATGTCATATTTTTTCATACAATTCTAGGCTTGATACTATCCAGGCTGTTGTAGCGCGACATTTGTTGGGTAAAATTAATCATATTACTGAATCGCGCGTGGCACATGCGAAATATTTTGATAGGGAGCTTAGCTCTGTTTCACAAATTATAATACCCAATCGAGATGATAATATATATCAGGTTTTTCATATTTATTCGATCAGTTGCCAACGACGTAATGAGTTAAAAAATTATCTGATAGAAAATGGCGTAGACGCTAAAGTACATTACCCAATCCCGATGCATTTGCAACCGGCGGCAAACTATCTGGATCATAGGAAAGGTGATTTTCCCATTGCTGAAAGAATTGCTGATAGCACAATATCGTTGCCAGTTCATGAATTCATTACTCGTGACCAACAAGATCATGTCATTAAATTAATTAAGGATTTCTATGGCTAAAATAACAATCCCTTTTGTTGATTTGGCTGGCCAGTTTCGAAATCTTGAAGGTGAGCTAACTCAAGCTTTTATTGATACTGGGCGCAGTGGTATTTATATAATGGGCGATCGCCTCGAATCTTTTGAGGATAAAGCAGCTAAATATTGTGGCGTAGATCACGCAATTGGCGTAGGTCACGGTTCTGACGCGTTATTTCTTATTCTCAAGGCTTTAGATATCGGACCTGGTGATGAGATTATTACAGCAACTAATTCTTTTATTGCATCCGCGTGGGTGATAGCAGCAACAGGTGCAACGCCAGTCTTAGTAGATGTGGCAGAAGATTTTAACATTGAGCCTACGCTTATTGAAGATGCGATTACTGCGCAAACAAAAGCTGTTATACCTGTACATCTTACTGGCCGTCCAGCACGCATGAATGAAATCAATTGCATAGCGCAGCGCAATGAATTGTACGTAATAGAAGATGCGGCCCAAGCAATTGGTGCGCGTTATCACGGAAGTCGGGTTGGATCGCTTGGTTTAGCTGCTGGCTTTAGTCTACATCCACTGAAAAATCTTGGTGTTTATGGTGATGGTGGGCTAATTACCACCAATGATAATAAACTTGCGTCAAAAATTCGCACACTTCGAAATCATGGTTTGCGCAATCGTGATGAGTGCGAAGTCTGGGGCTTCAATTCAAGGCTTGATAGTATGCAGGCGGCATTCGCTGAGATCAAGCTCGGACATTTAGATATCTGGAATGAACGTTGTCGTGAAATTGCAGCTTTATATCGGGCAGATTTGGGAAAAGTGGTTGAAGTACCATTTGACAAGGAATGGGAAGAATGCGTTTATCACAATTTTGTAATTCGTACAGAAAAGCGAGATGAATTGATGACGTATCTTTTGGAGCATGGAGTGGATACGCGGATTCATTATCCTATACCTATCCATTTGCAGGATGCGGCTAGAGACCTTGGATATAAAATGGGTAACTTTCCTAAAGCTGAAAAATATGCGAAGACAATGGTCAGCCTACCCATCTATCCTGATCTGCGAGATGATCAGGTTACCTATATAACGCAGTTAGTTAATTCTTTTTTTAATGTATTGGGGGAAAAATAATGGGACAAGAAATAGATTTAATGATCAACTATCCGCGACCAAAAAGAAATGTAAAAGGCCGTGGTGCTTCAAAGACTGACATAGATCGTGCTCTTGCACGAAAGTTTGGTAGGGAGTTTTTTGATGGAGATCGAGCTCATGGATATGGTGGATTTAGTTACCATCCACGCTTTTGGCAACCAGTCATTCCAACCTTTCAACAACACTGGGGACTCACCTCAGCTAGTTCAGTTTTAGATGTTGGTTGTGCAAAAGGATTTATGATGCACGATTTTGCTGAGTTGATACCTGGAATCACTGTCAAAGGTATAGATATTTCTGAGTATGCAATACAAAATGCAATTAAGGACATGCGTTCTCATGTAGAGGTTGCTGACGCTAAATCCTTACCATATCCAGATAAATCTTTTGACTATGTAATATCTGTTACTACTATCCACAATCTTGATCGTGTTGAGTTGAATAAATCTTTACAAGAGATTGAGCGTGTTGCTCGCTTAGGTAGTTTTATTACAGTAGACGCCTACAGAAATGATGAAGAAAAGGAAAGAATGTTTGCTTGGAATCTTACAGCAAAAACTATCCTTCATGTAGATGAGTGGAAAGAGCTTTTTAAAGATATTGGTTATACTGGGGATTATTATTGGTTTATGCCGTGACAACTACAAATGAAACTTTAATTGAATTACTTCGTGGAATGAAGCGTATTCGTTTAGTGGAGGAAGGTATAGCTGATCGTTATCCGCAAGGTAAAATGCGTTGTCCAATGCATCTATCGATTGGTCAAGAAGCCGCTGCTATTGGTGTTGGCCTTGCTCTAAAACCTAGTGATCTTGCAGTTAGCTCACACCGTGCTCATGCGCATTACTTAAGTAAGGGGGGTAATCTGAAAGCAATGCTGGCTGAAATCTATGGCAAGGCTACAGGTTGCAGTAGTGGCCGTGGTGGCTCTATGCACCTGGTTGATAATAAGATAGGCTTTATGGGTAGTACTGCGATAGTAGGTAATTCCATTCCAATTGGTGTAGGTCTTGCACTTTCACTTCAACTCGAGAGATCACAGGCAGTGAGTGCAGTTTTTTGTGGTGACGGTTCTCTTGAAGAAGGTGTGTTTTATGAATCTGCCAATTTTGCGGCTGTGCGTAAATTACCAGTGTTATTCGTATGTGAAAATAATTTATACTCCGTATATTCGCATTTACGCGTCCGACAACCACAAGGTCGCAAAATACACAAAATGGTTGAAGCTATTGGAGTGGCAACGTTGTTGGTTAATGGAAACGATCCTAAGGCGGTATATGATGCAGCATTAGCTGCATTAAAGTATATTCGCGATGGTCGAGGACCTTTTTTTCTTGAGCTTACTACTTATCGTTGGAGAGAACATTGCGGCCCAAATTATGACAATAATATTGGTTATCGTACGGAAGAAGAATTTCAAAAGTGGATGCAGAAAGATCCAATACCGTATTTTGAGAAAAAACTTTTTACTGAACATATTTTGGATAAACTTGCTCTGAAGCAGATGGAAGATCAAATCCATGCTGAAATTCAGGAAGCTTTTGATTTTGCCGAGAGTTCGCCTTTTCCTAAACCTGAGCATTCACTTATGGGTTTGTTTGCAGATAAGGCTGACCTTAATGCCTAGAGTTATTACATTTGCAGATGCTATTAGAGAAGCTCTAGATCAAGCTATGGCAGCAGACGAAAATGTTATTGTTTTTGGTCTGGGTGTTGATGATCCAAAAGCGATTTTCGGTACTACCTCTGGCCTTCAGGAGAGATACGGTTGTGAGCGCGTTTTTGACACACCCACCTCAGAAAATGCCATGACTGGAGTTGGTATAGGTGCGGCACTCAATGGCACTCGCCCTGTAATGGTACATCAGCGGTTAGATTTTTTTCTTCTTGCTATGGATCAGTTGGTCAATAGCGCCGCGAAGTGGCATTTTATGTTTGGTGGTCAGGGTAAAGTGCCAATTACCATACGCCTGATTATAGGCCGAGGCTGGGGGCAAGGACCAACCCATTCTCAGAACCTACAGGCATGGTTTGCTCATATACCTGGACTTAAGGTAGTAATGCCAGCAACAGCTAATGACGCTAAGGGTCTTCTTCTTGAAAGCATCCAAGATGATAACCCTGTTGTTTTTTTGGAACATCGCTGGCTACATAATATTAAAGGCGAAGTT
>CACHVW010000018.1 GCA_902583415.1 uncultured SAR116 cluster alpha proteobacterium
TACACCCGCATCAGTCAAATCAATAATTTTTTTGGAAAAAAATTTATAAATATCAATAGGAGCAAAACTATATTTAGGATTTATTTGCATATTTATTGGTTCCTTTTGCATATGCATTATTATTATAGGAGAGGCTGTTTTTGAAATAAACTCAATTTTATTTCTCTCCTTAAATGCTGTAATATCGTTGAATATATCTACACCTATTTTGTGACATGTCTTCATTGTTGATAAATTTCGTGAATCTAAAGAAATCAAAGAAGCTCCTTTGCAATTTTTTAGATATTTTATTGGATCAATTACTCTGTTTTTTTCTTCTACAATTGAAACTTTTTCTGCCCCAGGTCTACTTGATTCTCCTCCAATATCAATAATAGAAGCTCCATTATTAATCATTTCATAAAAACTTTTTTTGAGTTTATTAAGATTATCAATTTGACTATTTTTGTAAAAACTATCTGGTGTTATATTAATTACACCCATTATATGTGGTTTTGACATATCAAGTTTAGCAAAAGGCAGTCTTTTATTTACAAGATTATTTATTTGAAATTCGGCTTCAGTTAAAGAGGCATTACTGTGCTTTTTTGCAACTTCCAAAAATTCTTGAGTAGAAATTTGGACTTCAATCAAATGATCTTTTTTTTTTGAAGTACTTTTAAGTTCTTAAAATATAACCATCCACCTGCTAACTTTAAACCATCTGACACCTCAAAGGGTGAACTAAGTATTGGACTTATGAATGTTTCAACTGATCTACAGTATGGTGCTGCTAGTAAATATCTTGTTTTTTTAACAAAAGCCATACATTAACCCATGAAAAATTATAATTTATGAATTATCTATTTCATTTGTAACAATTGTCTGCTTCGCAGAAGTAGTTGATGGAATGCCAGCTCTTTTTTTAGGTTTTTTTGCCTTAGGAGCATCGTCTTTATTCTCAGATTTCTTTATAGAAATATTTAAACCTTTACATAAATCTCTAATTTGATCTCCATCTAATGTTTCATACTCAAGCAATGCTTCAGCTACTCTTTTCAACTGCTTAGAATATTTCTTTAACATTTTTTTTGCGTCTAAATACACAGAATCTGCTATTCTTCTAATTTCTTCATCTACAATAGATGCAGTATTGTCTGATAAATTTTTTTGTTGAGAAACTGATCTACCAAGAAAAACCTCCTGTTCATTAGCTTCATATGCCAAAAATCCTAGTTTGTCAGAAAGACCCCATTCAGTAACCATTCTTCTAGCTATATCTGAAACCATTTTAATATCTGAACTAGCACCAGTAGTTACTTTATCTTTTCCAAAAATCATTTCTTCCGCAATTCTACCACCACAAGCAACCCTTAGATCGGCATAAAGTTTATCCTTAGCCATTGATACTCTATCACCCTCGGGCAATCTCATAACCATTCCAAGCGCCCTACCTCGAGGTATAATAGTAGCCTTATGTATTGGATCGCTTGCAGGCGAGTAAGCAGCAACAACAGCATGACCTGCCTCATGATAAGCTGTAAGTTTTCTCTCTTCCTCTGTCATAACCATTGATCTTCTCTCAGACCCCATCATGACTTTATCTTTTGCTTCTTCAAACTCAACCATGCTTACGTTATTTCTACCTTTTCTTGCTGATAATAATGCAGCCTCATTGACTAAGTTTGCAAGATCAGCTCCAGAAAAACCAGGTGTGCCCCGTGCTATAGTTTTTGGCACAACGTCTGAAGAAAGTGGTACTTTTTTCATGTGAACTTTGAGAATTTTTTCTCTACCAATCATATCAGGGTTTGGTACGACGACTTGTCGATCAAATCGACCGGGTCTTAATAAAGCAGGATCTAAAACATCAGGACGGTTTGTTGCAGCTACTAAAATCACACCCTCGTTTGTTTCAAATCCATCCATTTCAACTAAAAGTTGATTAAGTGTCTGCTCTCTTTCATCATTGCCACCACCTAAACCAGCACCTCTATGTCTTCCCATGGCATCTATTTCATCAATAAAGATAATACAAGGTGAATTTTTTTTCCCTTGTTCAAACATATCTCTAACTCTAGAGGCACCAACACCAACAAACATTTCAACAAAATCTGAACCTGAAATAGTAAAAAAAGGAACACCCGCTTCACCGGCAACAGCCTTTGCTAGTAATGTTTTTCCTGTACCTGGGGGGCCAACAAGTAAAACGCCTTTTGGAATTTTTCCACCAAGTTTTTGGAACCTGCTTGGATCTCTCAAAAATTCTACAACCTCTTCTAATTCGGCTTTAGCTTCATCAATGCCTGCTACATCCCTAAATGTAACTTTGTCTCTATGTTCAGTGAGAAGTTTTGCCTTTGATTTTCCAAAACCCATAGCTCCCTTAGCACCACCTTGCATTTGTTTCATAAAAAAGATCCAAACACCAATAAACAGTAGCATTGGAAACCAAGAAATTAATACTGACAAAATTCCTGGCATATTGCTTTCATCAGGTTCTGAAGTCACTTTTATTCCCTTTTCAGATAATTTGTTGGCTAATTCTTCTTCTTTAGGAATGAATGAATAAAAAGGAACACCACTACTCGAAGCACCGAATATTTTATCACCCTGAATGCTTACTTCTCTAACTTCTCCAGCATTTACTCTTGCTAAAAAATCCGAATAAGCTATTACGTTCCCTTGAGTTTTAGATGACCCACCTTGAAAAACATTAAAGATTGCAACTAAGACAAGCGAAATTACAACCCAAACAGCTATATTTTTTCCAAAATTATTCATTATCTTCCTTTTTAAATTAAAAAATGGTTATACCAAAATTCTATTGAGTAGGTAAAGACTAAAACAGTCATTTTTAACAATATTTAGTGTTGATTTTTGGTCTATATGATATAAATGGGGTTTAATAGTCTGACCTTCAAGAGTTTCTAAGTAAGGAATTGAATTATTTATACAACAACTATATTCATAAAAGGGATTTTTATTATCTTTTAGCACTAAATCATTATTATTACATTTAACAAGCTTTCCTGAGATTAAACTTCTTACTAAAAATCTTCCATCAAATATATAGTATTTATTTTGTTGTATTTTTAGGCCAAAATTTAGATTTCTATTCTCTCTTATAAAAAATATATAACCTTGAAACTTAGAAACATTTACATTTCCAAGACTTTTCTTTTTAAAATTTTTTGTAAATAAACTTAATAAAAGGTTAGATGTTTTTTTTCTTTTTGGAGCATAATCCTTTCCTCCAACGGTTTGGATGATTTTCCCAACTATTCTTACAGCAAATAAAAATGATTTTTCAAAAATATTTCTCAAGCTCTCATAATCTACTCTTACAGCTCCACCTTTATGGATTATTATGTTTTTATTAAACCAGCTGTTAAAAAAATAATCAGTTTTTATTAGTAAATTTGAATTTAGGTTGCTGAAATAATTAAGATCATTAGTAATGTTAGGCCATATATTTTTTTTAATATTATCTAAATAAAATCTAGTTTTAACTCTTTCAAATTTATTATTAATATTAGAACTATCTTCAAAATAATTAATTTGTTTACTTCTTACATAATTTTTAATCTGTTTTTTTTTATAAGAAAGAAGAGGCCTTATGATAAAAATACCGTTCCATGGTGTTATTTCATTCATTCCTGAAAGCCCATCTAGAGCAGATCCCTTTATAATACGCATAAACAACGTCTCAGCTTGATCATCAAAATGATGCCCCAAAATTAGATTTGCTGATACTTCTAAGCATTTTTTAAATAATATATTCCTTCTTTGCTTCCTAGCCCAATTTTGAATATTACCATTGGGCTTAGGTGAATTAATTTTTTTTATTTGGGTATAAAAACCAAGATTTTGAGAAATTTTTTTAGCTTCATTAGCTTCATATTCAGATTCATTTCTAAGGTTATGATCGATAATTATGGGCATGCAGTCTATAGAAACATTTCTTTTATCATCTTTAAAATTTTTAATTAAATGCAGCAAAGCCATAGAGTCTATTCCACCGGATAAACCAAGTATAAACCTATTATTACTGTTAATGTTTTTTAATAATTTGTTAAAATGATCATCAAATTTAGAGATCATCCAGTATTACACTGTTTTTTATTTTTAAGAATGTTAATTCTTTTTACAAATTTATCAGATGGATTAACCATAAATTCTAGTGATTGTTTGAGAATATCACATAGTTGGTCCTTAGGGGCAAAATTAACAGCAGATTCTGCAATCAATAAGGTTGTTTCTTGAAATCTAGGATCATTTGGAAAAACACTATTAAATTCTGCTAGAGCGATAGCGGCTTCTTCAAATTTTTTTTGTGCGAAATATACTCTACCTAACCAATATTGCGCATCAGCAACTTTTTCACTTTCTTTATATTTTATTAAAAATTCTTTAAAAGCGTTTTCAGCATTCTCAAAATCAAGTTGACTTGCGAGGTCTAAAGCATAATTAAAATTTTCTTCGGCTGTTCCTTTTGTTAAATAAGACCTGTTTTCTGTTTTATTTTCTTGGTTATTAACAATTGTTTGTTTTGATTTGTCTTCTTTATTTTCATTTCCTTTAATAAAACCTAATACACCCTCTGTTTTTGCATTTAAACCTTCTTGTTTTATTTCAGGTTTACTTACAACTTTATATTCTTTGTTAGTACTAAAATTAGAAACGTTTTTAGTATTATTTTTTTCTTGAATTGAAGATAATTCTAAATGACGTTCAATTCTTTTGAGTGCAAAATCTAAATTATAAGCTAAGTTTGTGATATTATTAATATTACTTTCTAATAATCTTAATTTCTGATTAATGTCATTTATCTTATTTTCTATTAATTTAGAATTAGCATTGGATTGATTTAGATTTGATTGTTCTTCAATAGATCCAATTAGCTTTTTTAGATTATCTTCTATTATAGAAATTTTATCTTGTTGAATTTTTACAATTTCTTGGAGACCATCAATTGATTGAGAAATTGCCAAACTTGAGGACAACAAAAATAGAGAATAAATAAGTATTTTTAATGATTTAAACATTAATATACCCACAGATAATATATCAAAATGTGATTAAGCTAAGTAATTTAACTTAATCAATAATAGTAACAGCGCGTCTATTTTTTGACCAAGCCATGGTATTTGATCCCACTACAGCTGGCTTCTCTTTTCCATAAGAAATTACTTTAATTCTATCAGGATCAATACCTTGTATAACTAAATAATCTCTAACTGCGGTAGCTCTTTGCTCACCTAAAGCTAAGTTGTATTCTCTAGTACCACGCTCATCACAATGACCTTCAATTATAAAATTAAGATCTGTATTAGCTCTTAAAAACCTTGATTGTGCATCAAGAAGTATTTTTGCACTAGAATCTAGTGTGGCAGAATCATAGTCAAATAACACTCTATCACCAATAGCAATTAATTTGTCAGCTGCTGTTTGCTTAGCTGCAGCAAATAAACTTTTCTTTTTATCAACGGAGCTTGAAGCTGAAGCACTAGAAGCACTACCTGATGCGGATGTACCAGTTACTACCTTTTGTGAGGCAGTCTCACATGCTGAAAGTAATGATATAGCCCCAATTATAGCTACAAATTTTTTATTCATTTCAAACTCCTTAAAACTTGCTGTTGATTATTCTATATAATACAAATTTTGTTGACCGTAACCCAATTAACTTTAAAATTCAACTTTTTTTAATCTATGATTTTAATTAGGTAATAATGGTGACCATGCAGGATCTGATCCATCACTAGGTGTAACTATTCTGGTTTCTCTAAATCCTGTAACATCAATTTTAAATAGATTTACAGTAGTACTTTTTCCATCGTCAATCGGAGCTTCTTGTTTAAAATACATAAGCACTCTACCATTAGGTGCCCAAGTCGGTCCTTCAACTAAATATCCTTGTGCTAATAATCTTTCTCCTGATCCGTCTGGTGACATTACACCTATATAAAATTTATTTTTAAGTATTTTAGTGAATGCAATAAGTTCTCCTTTTGGAGCCCAAACTGGTGTTGCATATCTTCCTTTACCAAATGAAATTCTTTTAACATTTCTGCCATTAGAATCCATTATATATAGTTGTTGTGTACCTCCACGATCAGAATTAAATATAATTTTTTTACCATCAGGTGAAAAACTTGGAGACGTATCAATGGATGGACTATTAGTAAGTCTTTTTACTTCTTGATTATTTAAATCCATAGTGTAAATGTCTGTGACACCCTTTTCAGCAAGACTCATTACAATTTTTTCACCTGACGGTGAAAATCGGGGAGCGAAAGTCATACCTGGAAATGATCCCAATAATTCTTGCTGACCTGTCTCTAGATTGAAAATATAAACTCTTGGTTCATTTTTAAAATATGCAAGATATGTAATTTCTTGTGAGGTAGGAGAAAATCTCGGAGTAAGTACTAAAAAACTCCCATCAGTAAGAAACTGATGATTTTCTCCATCTTGATCCATTATAGCAAGTCTTTTGATACGATTGTTTTGAGGCCCTGACTCAGCTACATAAACAATTCTAGTATCAAAATAACCACTATCTCCTGACAATCTTTCAAAGATTTCATCAGAAATGATATGAGCTACCCTACGCCATGCTTCAGAATTTACTGATAATCTTAAACCTATTAAGTCTGTTTCGGCAATTACGTCCCATAATCTGAATTCAACCTCAATTTGTTGGTCATTAATATTTTTAACCGAACCAGTAATTAACGCTTTTATGCCTAAAGGTGTCCAATCCGTAAAGTTAGGTCTCACGGAAGGATTGGTCGGAGGTGCAATAAAAGCAGCACTTTCAATAGCTTTAAATTGTCCAGAACCAACTAAATTATTTGAAACTACTGTTGAAATTTGCATTCCAATTTTACTAGATCCACCTTCTTCTCCAGTGAAATTGGCTATAGCTATTGGTAGCGGTTCCACTTGACCAGAATTAATTTTAATCCTCAAATCTTCTGAAAACGCTTGTGTAGATAAAAGTGAAATCATTAGAATGATCATCTTAAAAACAGGCAACTTTAATATTATGTTCAAAACTAACCTCAATTTATTAATAGTTAATTAAGTAGTTATCTTATAAGGCAGGATTAAGGCAATCGTAAAAAAAATTCAATTAATAATTGTTAATAAAGGATGTATTAAAGTCCATTAATATATTTTGAAACCTTTTCTCCTTTCCTTTAGGTAAAGGCAAAGGTGAACTGTCTAATACTGCTCTTCTTGCAGCATCTGCTGTTGCTCTAAAAAATTTATCTTTTTTATAAAGAGTTTTATCAAAAATTAATACACTCCTAACTGTTCCATCAGTGTTAGTGCTTATCTTTAGAGTAATTATTGCTTTTACTTCACTCGCTCCATAAGACATTTTCCAAAATTTTTGAACATGATTTTGGATTCTGTTTAATTCTGTTTGACTTAAATTTATTTCCGTTTGTTGGACTTGTCTGTTAGAATTACCAACTATAGTCTTAATCTTTTTTAAAACTTCTTGGTTAGTATTTTTCCTATCCTTTTTAACCTTTTCTTGTTGAATTTGAGGTTTTGTTAATGTTTTAAGTAAACCTTTTGCTAAATACTCTTTTTGTTTGTTTTTTATTTTTTCTGGTTTTTTTACAATCTTTGGAGGATTAGGCTTATTCTTCTTTTTAAACTTAATTTTTGGCTTTTTTTTAATTAATGTAGCAATTTTTTTAATTTCTTTCTCTTTTTGTAAAGCTAATTCCTTTTTTTCCACTTCTTTTTTTGTTGGAATTGGTGGTGGTGGCGGAGGACTTTTTTTAATTTTTTCTTCTTTCTCAATTTTTTTATTTGTTTTTTTAAATTTTTTTTCTTTATTATCCCCTAACTTTAAAGAAGTTTTAGAACTGATAGGAGTGTCTTCTACGATATCAATTGGCAGCTCAATAGGTTCTTTAGTTTTTAGAGCTGGCAGGCCAAAATAAGCTAAAGTAAGCAGAAAAGAATGTAATCCAAAAGAAATAAAAGTCGACCTAATCATGATCCTAACCTTCTTGCAACTTAGCTACTAAGGCAACCTTTTTAAAACCAGAACTTTTTATTTTTGCAATTGTATCTAAAACCAAACCATATGGAACATCTTTATCACCCCTAACATAAATCCTTAGATTTTTATTTCCAGAAGAAATGGCTTTAAGCCTAGGTAATAATTGAAGAGTATCAATCTCTCTTTCTTGTATATATAATTCTCCATTTTTCTGAATACTGATAATAATCGGATCACCTTTGGAGTTTAATTGTGAAGCTTTTGTTTTTGGAAGATCTACAGAGACTCCTACCGTTAATAATGGCGCAGTAATCATAAAAACTATTAACAAAACTAACATCACATCAACAAACGGAGTTACATTAATCTGACTAATAACTCTGTTTTTTTTATGCATTCTATTATTTATGCGATTTAACATTTAGTTTTCTTCGACTTGACGTAATAAAACATTTGAAAATTCAATAGAAAAGTACTCTAAATTATTAGATAATCTTTCTAAATCATTTGAAAATTTATTATATGCTGCAACTGCTGGTATAGCCGCCAGCAAACCCAGTGCTGTAGCAAATAGAGCTTCAGCAATTCCAGGTGCAACAACTGCAAGACTTGTATTATTACTAATTGCTATTGATTGAAATGCATTAACGATACCCCAAACAGTACCTAACAAGCCAATAAAAGGCGCCACAGAGCCAATTGAACCAAGAAAACTCATACCTTTTTCTAATCTTTCAATTTCTCTACTAATTGCAATATGCATAGAATTATTTATTCTTTGGAAATAATCTTTCAATTTTGAATTAGATAAAGTTTGTCTTTGATTGATTTTATTAAATTCTCTCATCCCACTTATAAAAACTCTTACTTGAGAATTATTGATATTTTCAGAATATTCTTGGTATAAATCATCTAAATTTACACCTGACCAAAATATATCTTCAAATTCCATTGAAAATTTTCTTTCATTTCTTAAAAGTGCATACTTATTAATTATAATTGCCCAACACCATATGGATGCAAAAATTAGAAGGAACATTACACCCTTGACAAAGGGATCAGCCTGAAAAAAAAGTCCTAATATAGTTAAGTCAGGTCCACTTGATATTACTTCTGTTTTAACATCTGAATTCATTTTTAAACCTCATAAATTCTGGTTATTTATTTTGAAAAAATTTACAATTCAAAATTTGGTTAATTTTTTTTACTTTAAATTCTTTATTTATGGCTACTAATTGAATAGTGCCCGATACTAGTAATTCATTTTTTGTACCCATGCCAAAAACACGATATGCGACTTGATTCATTGTTATACTCGTATTTTTGGCATATTTAAGGCAACTTTTTATTAATATTTTATCATTAAATAGTGCCGGTTTATGCCACATTAAGTCAGCTTTTCTAACAACTAAATTAATATTGTGATTTTTTCTCAAATCTACTTGATCTATTTTTAACAAATTCAACAAAGAAGTGCGTGCTCTCTCAAAATATTTTAAATAATTGGTATGATATACAATTTGACCAGCATCTGTGTCTTCATAATATACTCTGAGATAGTACTGATGTTCGTTACCTTGTATTATTCCGTCAAGATTTTGAAATTTATTATTTATTGTATTCATAAATTTAATTTTTAGATGTGTCTATCAGATCAATCTGTTCAACTGCATTTTTTGGAGGGCTTAAACCTAAATGTCTCCATCCAGAGGCTGAAACAAACCGTCCTCTAGAGGACCGCTGAATTAATCCACGCTGTAATAAATATGGCTCAATTACTTCTTCAATCATATCTTTTTGCTCAGATAGAGTTGCTGACAAAGTATCTAAGCCTACAGGTCCACCGTGATATTTTTCTATAATTATTTTTAAATATTTTCTATCTATTGCATCTAAACCTGATGAGTCAACATCAAGCTGAGATAAGGCATTATCTGCAAATTTATGATCTATAATATTTGTCTTTGAAACGGAAAGAATATCTCTAACACGCCTCAATAATCTTCCAGCAACTCTAGGAGTGCCTCTAGATCTTCTAGCAATCTCATAAGCACCACTTTCGTGCAAATCAAGCTCTAACTTTTCAGCCTGTTTTAGCAGAATTTTAACTAAATCATTTGGATTATAAAATTCCATTCTAATTTGGATACCAAACCTATCTCTTAAAGGAGTTGTTAAAAGACCAGAACGCGTAGTTGCACCAACTAATGTAAAAGGAGGTAGATCAATTTTAATTGTTCTTGCGGAAGGTCCCTCACCTATAATCAAATCTAATTGTAAATCTTCCATTGCTGGGTATAAAATTTCTTCAATATTTGGAGAAAGTCTGTGTATTTCGTCTATAAATAAAACATCCTTAGGTTTTAAATTTGTTAACAAAGCTGCTAAATCACCTGCTTTGTTGATAATTGGGCCAGAGGTGGCTCTAAAACCTACACCAAGTTCAATAGAAATGATCTGCGCAAGTGTAGTTTTACCTAGTCCGGGTGGACCAAATAAAAGCACATGATCCATAGCTTCTTTCCGAGTTTGAGCTGCTGTAATGAATGTTAATAAATTTTTTTGAACTTGTGGTTGACCTATAAATTCAGAAATACGTCTTGGTCTAAGGCTAATATCATTAGATTCTATATTATTAATGACATCTGAGTTGACTAACCTCTCATCTATTTCATTATCATCAATCATTTAGTCACCTGAGTTAAAGCTTTTAAGGCTAGAGGTATAATATTACCAACTGTAAAGTCTTTACTTTCATGTTTCAAAGTAAATTCTTTTTTAATTTTCATTACTATTGAAAAGACTTCACTTCTATTGTAGCCAAGATTAACAAGAGCGGAAATGGCATCCTCTACAACATGAGTGTCAATATTATTAGTTTTATTTACTAAGTTTAAATTTTCTTTGGAAGTTTCAACGATATCTATATTTTTATCTATATTAACAAGATTTAGATTAGATACTTTTTCCAACAATTCTGTAGCTATCCTTCCGGCAACCTTTGAACCAACTCCTTCTGCTCTTGAAATCATAGCTTTATCACCTGATGAAATCGCTAAAATTAATTCGTCTACTGTAAGTGCCGATAGAATAGAAAGTGCAGCTTTAGGCCCAACACCTTGAACAGATTGTAATAACTTAAAAATAGTCTGATCAATTTGGTTAAAAAAACCATACATTACAATTTTATCATCTTTAACTTGTAAATCTGTAAACATATCCAACTTTGAGCCAATATTACCTAAAGAAGATATGACTTTAGAAGAAACATTAAGAAGGTATCCTACACTATTTACTTCTATAACAATTTCTGATTTTGATATCGACTTTAATGTACCTGAAAGAGAAGCTATCATGTCTTTCCTTAATTACTAAAATTTTAATTATTATTTATTTTCCTCTTTAAGTAATGCTTTTGCAATTGCTAAATTTAGCCCATCACTCCCGTTTGAAAAAGAAAGTTTATTATCATAACCAATGTGTTGACCAGAAATCGCAATTGCTAAGGCATCTGAACTATCTTCATTTTTGGGAACAATATTTAATAATTTTTCAATCATTGATTTAATTTGTTCTTTAGATGCACTTCCATAACCAGTTACCGTCTTCTTGACAAACTTAGGAGATAACTCATTTACAATCAATCCAGCCTCGGCTAGTGCAATCATAGATGCTCCTCTTGCCATTCCAAGCTTTAAACTACTGATTGATCCAGATCCAACAAATATTTTTTCAATTACAGACATATTAGGATTATATTGTTTAATTATTATTTGTAATTGGTTTTTTATTTCAAGTAATCTTTTACCATCATCAAGTTTAGTTGAAGGTGATATGGATCCATCTTTAATGTGAAGAATTTTATTATTTTTAAACTCAACCACGCCCCAGCCTGTATGCCTTAAACCAGGATCTACACCTATGACTCTCAAATTAAAACCTTTTATATATTAATTTTATTAATTATTTCGTCTTCAATATCAAAATTGCTATAAACTCCTTGAACATCTTCACAATTATCTAGAGTTTCTAAAAGCTTTAAAATTGATATGGCTTTCTTTTCGTCATCTATTTTAATGAAGTTTTCAGGTTGCCATATGATTTGTGCTTGTTCAGGCATGCCTAACAATTCTTCTAGCTTATCACGAACATTATTAAACTCATTTACAGATGTAAATATTTCATGATTATTTTCATCAGAATTGACGTCATCTGCTCCTACATCACTTGCAATCTCAAAAATATCTTCATCACTTTTTATATTTTTATTATAGATAATTTGACCAATATTGTTAAACATAAATGAGACTGAACCAGTTTCACCCAAAGTTCCACCATATTTAGTAAAAGAAGACCTTACTTCAGCTGCTGTTCTATTTCTATTATCTGTTACTGCATCAACAATTAGAGCAATTCCACTACTTGCATAACCTTCATATCTAATTTCTTCAAGATTTGATGACTGCCCAGTTTCCGCTTTTTTAACAACTCTTTCAATATTATCTTTAGGCATATTCACCGATCTACAAGCAGCAAGAGCAGACCTTAACCTCGGATTACTTGAAGGATCTGTACCTCCTCGAACCGCTACTTGTAATTCTTTTGTAAGTCTTGCAAACTTTTTTGCCCGCTTTGCATCCTGAGCTCCTTTACGGTGCATAATATTTTTAAATTTCGAGTGACCAGCCATGTAAATAACTCCAATAAAATTAAAATTTAGGTTTTTTAAAAAAATTGTTCTAACTTACCACCTAATCTAAGAGGATTTATTGATTTACTCAAACCATTAGCATTCGTTTCAATTACAACAGCACATAAAGTTGGCTCCCCAGTTGATACTTCAAGTCTAGTTTTTTTATTATTTGGATTTAAAAACCTGTTGAGAGAATCAACTTTATTCATGCCAATAATAGAATTATAATCTCCACTCATACCAACATCTGTAATATACGCTGTCCCTTTATCCAAAATTTGGTGATCTGCAGTTGGTACGTGTGTATGAGTACCTACAACTGCAGATACCTCTCCATCAAGAGCATTAGCAATTGCCATTTTTTCGGATGAAGCTTCACCATGCACATCAACTAATGAAAAATTAACATTTTCATTTAATTTTATATATTTCACTATATCAGGAATTTTTTCGAAGACAGGGTCTGTTCTAGTCATAAATAAATTAGTCATAATATTTGCAACACCAAGAGAACCAGCATTTACTTTGATGATAGTCATTCCTAATCCAGGTGTTCCTTTGATCATATTTAAAGGGCGAAGCAACCGATCGCTTTTTGAAATATATGATATTATTTCTCTTTTATCCCATACATGATTTCCAGTTGTAAGAACATCAGCACCAGCTGAAAAAAAATCATCACATATAGAAGGTGTAACACCAAATCCTCCAGCTGCATTTTCTACATTAACAATAACAGCGTCAAGTTGTAGTTGATCCTTCAATTCAACAATTTTCTTTTGAGCAAAATTTCTTGCTTTTCTTCCTACAATGTCTCCAACAAATAAAACTCTCATAAAACCTTCTTTAATATTTTTTTTGATTAAAATTAGATAACACTTCTTTTTCTGTGATAATGTAATCCAATTTCATATCGTGTTTTTCTTTAGGTATTTCTTTTTCTTCTTGGATGCTATATGCAAGACCAATTGTAATAAAAAACTTTCTTTCTTTTTTAAAGTGTTTTTTTAAAATATTGATTGATTTGTCGTAATACCCACCACCATAACCTAGTCTATACAATTCCTTATCAAATGAAAGCATTGGAACTACTAATATTTGTGGCAAAATAGATGTCTGCGTTTTCGAAGGTTCCTTAGTGCCAAATGGACCATTTATTAATTTATCAAAAAGTATCCATTTCTTAAAATTCATTGAATTATATTTTGTATCTATTACAGGCAAAGAGAGCGTTACATCTTTTTTTTGTAAATAATTAATGAAATCAAATGGTGAAATCTCATTATCAATTGGAATGTATAAACTGGCGGTTTCAATAATTTTATTTGAAAGAAAAATCTCGTTTAAGCAAATGTAGATATTATTTCTAAAATCAGCCTTAGCTTTTAATCCTAAATTAAAGTTTGTTCTTTTTTTTTTGCAACAATTCTAAGTGTCTTTTTCATTTAAAACTCTATTTTAATATGAAAGCCAAAAAGTCGTTGGATAAGTTATCCTATGTTGCCTGTTAAACAGGTGGGCACCATTTAATTTAACCAAAGCTAAAACAGTGACGGTTCCCTTAGAATACTTATGGCCCCAAGGATTAAAATTCCTAACGGAAAATTCAGCTTTCACAATTGAAACTTATTTGTTTTCAAGTAATTTTGCAACTTTATTCATTCTTTGAGTAGCTTTTTCTAGCCAATTAATGAGATCATTCAGATTATTATTGTCAGAGGTATTTTCTTGCTCAATCAATTTGTCAGCTAGAATTAAAGATGTCATAGCTAATAGTCTTGTTTCCCCAATTGTTTCCGAAACATTTGACAAACTTGCAATGACTTTATTTACCTCTTTTGATGAATCAATAAGTCTGTCCTCTTCACCAATCATGCAAGTAACTGGATAAACAACTCCATTTATTTCAATCTTAACAGTTACAGTTTCTGACATCTCATACCTAACTAGACTTTTTTATTCTTCTAAACCTTGGGATTTTCAAGTTCAACTTTCAAATCACCCAAACACCTTTTAGCCTCAAGAAATTTTTCATTAGCCTCTTTTAAATCTATTTTAATAGAATTAAGTTTTTCTTTATTAGTAATACTTTCAGCAATATGGCTTTCAAGTATTTTCATACTTTTATCAAAAGATTCTTTTAAATCTCTAATTTTATTAACTTCTATAATATTAGTCTCGTTAATTTTCATAAATGATCACTCGATATATAATAACATTCATATAATGAATATCATAAAAGATCCAATTTATAATAGACAAATTTTATTGTAATTCATAAAATTAAAATTTATAGATACTAATTTTAATTTATACATAAGGCTGTTTATCTATCTAAATTCGAGGAAATATTCAATATGAAATTTACAAAAAATATTAAGAGAATAATAAGTTATTATGAGAGTGACAATCCAGGTGTAAAAGCAAATTTAGCTAGAATTTTAATGTCTGGAAAGCTAGGTGGGACTGGAAAGTTAGTTATACTTCCAGTTGATCAGGGATTTGAGCATGGCCCTGCTAGATCATTTGCCAAAAATTCACCAGCATACGATCCTCATTATCATTTTAAATTAGCAATTGATGCAGGACTTTCTGCTTTCGCTGCACCATTAGGTATGCTGGAGGCTGGTGCTGATACATTTGCAGGTCAAATTCCTTTAATAATGAAAATAAACAGTTCAAATTCTTTATCAAATGAAAAAACTGCTCCATCACAAGCCTTAACTGGTTCTGTGAGTGAAGCTATTAGACTAGGGTGTTCAGCAGTTGGCTTTACTATTTATCCTGGATCAGAGATGGCCTTAGATATGATATCTGATATACAAGAAATAGCTATGGAAGCAAAAGATGCAGGTCTAGCTGTCGTAGTATGGAGTTATCCTAGAGGTGGAAATATTAGTAAAGAAGGAGAAACTGCTATTGATATAGTTTCTTATGCCGCACATATGGCAGCGCTGATTGGGGCACATATAATTAAGGTTAAACCTCCAACTTCTTATATTGAACAAGATGAAGCTAAAAAGGCATATATATCAGAAAATATCCCGATTTCTTCACTAAATGAAAGAATAAAACACGTCGTTCAGTCATGTTTTAATGGGAAAAGACTTGTAGTTTTTTCAGGTGGTTCATCTAAAGATAAAGAGAGCCTTTTGGAAGAAATTAAAGAATTATATTTAGGTGGTGCGAGTGGATCAATTATCGGCAGAAATTCTTTTCAAAGACCATATACCGAAGCGATAGCTCTTTTAAACCAAATTACGGATATTTATAAAGGAAAATGATTTGAAAGTTAATGGAAATACAATTAAACCTGGAAATGTTATTGAACATAAGAATGGATTGTGGGTAGCAACAAAAACAAGTCATGTTAAACCCGGTAAAGGTGGAGCATTTGCGCAAATAGAATTAAGAAATTTGAAAGATGGAACTAAATTAAACGAGCGTTTTAGATCATCTGAAAGCATTGAAAAAGTTATACTTGAAGAAACTCCTCACATTTTTTTATATAAGGAAAATGAAAATCTTATATTCATGAACAATGATACCTTTGAACAGGTAAGTATAAATGTTGATATGATTGGAGACCAGTCTGCTTTTTTACAAGATGGCATGAACGTTATTATTAACATTTATAATGATGAGCCTGTTTCAGTTATTATGCCTGACAGTTGTATAGAGGAAATTATTGAAGCTGACGCTGTTATAAAAGGTCAAACTGTGTCTTCATCATTCAAGCCAGCTATTTTAAAAAATGGAGTAAAAGTAATGGTTCCTGGACATATTGAAGTTGGCACAAAAATAGTAGTAAGACCCTCTGATTGTTCATACATAGAAAAAGCAAAAATTTAATTTATGTAATTTCTAGTTTTTTCTAATTTGGAGTGATAATGAGTAACAGATCACCACTTTTAAATGTTATTTTTCAATCCTTAAATAATGTAACAAGGAATATGTTAAGAGATTTTGGAGAAATAGAGAATTTACAAGTTTCTCCTAATTCGTTGGAAGAATTTGTATCCAAAACTGAGAGAAAAATTTCTACATCTCTCTTACATTATTTGAAAAAATCAAGACCAGAATGGGGGATTAAGATAAATAATGATTTAGATGTTGTTAAAGATAAATATTATTGGATAGTAGATTCATTAAATGGTCGTTTTAATTTTTTACATGGGTTACCACATTTTGCAATTTCAATTGCAGTAGAGCTAAATAATGAAATTTTATCTACTGTTATCTTTGACCCTATTAGAGATGAATTTTATTTTGCTGAAAAGGGTAAAGGCTCTTTCCAAAATGACAGAAGAATAAGAGTGTCAAAAAGAAATAAATTAAAATCCTGTGTATTTTCAATATTTGATGAAAATACATTCGATGATAAAAACGGTACAAAAAATTATTTTGAAAAAGTTAATCTTTTGTCTTACCAGTCTTCTTCTGTTATCCGTTCATTTGGTTCTTCAGCACTAAATTTTGCGTGGTTAGCATCTGGAAAAATTGACTGCTTATTTGTTAATAAACTAAGTAAAAATCAAATCGCATGCGGAGAACTTCTAATTAAAGAAGCTGGAGGTTATTTAACTAATTTAAAATATATTAGCGCCTACAACGCACAGAGTAATTTTTTAATAGGGGCTAATCCAATACTACACAAAGAAATTTTAAAAAAAATGAATTACAAAGATTAATATTATTGATTGTTTATTATGTGTCATGAAAAAGTCATGTTTTAATGTTGAATTATCTAATTGATCTTATGATTAAATTTTTTTTTAGGGTGGAGAAATGACTGATCCAAATAAATACGCTTTTAGAATGTTATTCATGTTAGCAATAGTTACAGTACTTATAACATTTTTATTTGAACCTCTAAGAAATGCTTTTGAAGGAAACGTGGCGCTAAATAGCGTTATAATTAGTACATTTATTTTAGGAACAATTTTCTCTTTTCGTCAAACAGCACGCCTAAGTAAAGAGGCTAAATGGCTTAAATTTATTAAAAGAAAAGATAGTTTAATGCCTGCAAATGTAGCTTTAAAAATTAAACCAACTCTGCTTGCACCAGTTGCTGCTGTCCTTTCAGATGATAGAAATGAGAACCCTTCTTTATCCGCAAATTCTCTAGGTACTATTTTAGAGGGTGTTTCATCCAGATTAGATGAAAGTAGAGAAATACTAAGATACATGATTGGTTTACTTGTTTTTTTAGGATTATTAGGAACTTTTTGGGGTTTATTACAAACAATTTCTTCAGTATCTGGAGTAATTAATACTATTGATTTTAGTATTGGTAGTATTGCAAACGAAGCAAACACTGTATTTATGGAAATTCAAAAAGGCCTAAGTGCTCCGCTTGATGGAATGTCTACTGCTTTTTCATCTTCTTTATTTGGTTTGGCTGGATCCTTAATACTAGGCTTTCTTGACCTCCAAGTTGGTCAGGCTAGTAATAGATTTTTCAATGAACTAGAAGACTGGTTATCTCAAATGGCTATTTTTACTACTAATGAGACAGGAAATTCTGGTCTAAGTGAAGCTGCTGTTGAGAGTCTAGTGCTAGTGGCAAAAAGAGCAAACCAAAATGAAAATGATAGAGTAAGAATTTCAGAAAATATTAATGAACTTACAATTGTATTAAATAGATTAGTAGAAAAACTTGATGAGGATAGATTAATCAAGGATCATTTAGTAACTATTACATCTATTTTAAAAAATTTAGGAGAAGAAAGTACCGGGAAAATTTCTGAAATCCAATCTAATTTAACTATTGAGTTAAGGGCTATTTCTAAACAATTATCTAATTTAGAAAAATCAATTATCAAACTCAATGACAAATAAAAGCAAAAATTTCTTAAGAGATTTTTTATGATACTTAATAGAATTAGGAAAAAACAATTAGATTACACATGGCCAGGTTTTGTTGATGCTTTGTCCAGTCTTCTAATGGTAATAATATTTGTATTAATGATTTTTGTAATTTCTCAATTTTTTATTTCACAAAAAATGAGTGGACAAGATGAAGCTCTTATAAAATTAAAAAATAATTTAACTGAGCTTAGCGAGTTATTATCATTAGAAAGAGATACAACAACGGAACTGACTACACAGCTAGCTGTTTTAGAAGAAAAATTTTCAGTTATCAAAGAGGACCTAATAAAAGAAAGAGCTATAACAAAACAATATGAAGAAGAAATCCAAGGAACAAAAAATATTATTTCATTGAATGAAAATGAAATTAATAAATTAAAAATTGCTCTTGAAGAAAAAATAAAAAATTCAAATAAATTGAAAAATGAAGTTTCAGACTTAGAAAATAAAGTAAATCAAAAAAGTATAAAAATTCAAAATAAAGATAAGTTTTTAAGAGCAAACAAAGAAGAAATTAACAAACTTATTTCAACAACATTAAATTTAAAAAACAAGCTAACTCAATTACAAACCCTACTATCAGCATATAAAGCAAAAGATAAGAAAGAAAATGTTAAAACCTTAAATTTAGGAAAAGATGTAAACTCTGCTCTAGCAAGAAGGGTAGAAGAACTAGAAAAATTTAAATCTGATTTTTTTGGAAGGGTAAGAGAACTGATAAAAGGTAGAAAAGAAATTAGAGTGGTTGGTGATAGATTTGTATTTCAATCTGAAGTACTTTTTTCTTTGGGCTCTGACGAACTTGGTACAGAAGGACAATTAGAAATGAAGAGGCTTGCAGCAACTCTAATGGAAATTGAAGAATCATTGCCCACAGACATAGATTGGATTTTACAAATTGAGGGTCACACTGATAGTTTGCCAGTTAAGGCAGGACAAACTTACAGAGACAATTGGGAATTATCTACAAAAAGAGCGTTATCAGTATTAAGATATTTGATTAAGCAAGGTATTGAACCAAGTAGATTGTCTGCTTCAGGGTATGGTAGTTTTCAACCAATTGATGTTAATAATACTAAATCTGCGAGAATGAAAAATAGAAGAATAGAAATGAAAATAACACAAAACACAAAAATTAAATAAAAAAAATTGATCCAAAATTTAATTAAAAAATTTAATGCAAAATCTAAAGTCCATCTACTAGTAATTTTTTTTGTATTCGGCTTAAGTGGTTCTTTTTCACTTTTGATTTCATCTCCAATCATGTCAGCTTTAGATCTAAAAGATATATTGAATAATTATCCTCTATATATATTTTTAAGAGTTTTAATTATAATTCCTATTTATCAATTAATTTTGATAGTAATTGCTTCAATTTTTGGTGAATTTCAATATTTTTGGAAATTTGAAAAAAAAATTTTAAAACGTATTAAAATTATAAAATAACTTGATATAAATTAATTTTAATTGTAGACATACCGAAAACTAAATACCAACGAGTTTAATATGAAAAAAGATATTCATCCAGATTATCATGAAATAACAATTATAATGACAGATGGTAGTAAATATAAAACACGATCTACTATGGGAAAAGCCGGAGATACTCTCAAATTAGATATTGATCCTAAATCTCATCCTGCATGGACAGGTCAGCACAGAATACTAGATTCTGGTGGTCAAGTTGCTAGATTTAATAAAAGGTTTTCAGGCTTAGGTGTTAAAACTGATTAATCTTCTATTAAGTGAAAAATAGAAAACTTTGATATCGAATTGTGTAAGTTTTTCAACAAGTTTAATCTATTAATCCTTATATTATAATCATAGTGATTAACAATCACATTATCAAAGAATAATGAGATTGGCTCATTCATTTTAATTAAATAATTTATCAAAGTATCCTGAGATTTTTCACAAATACCTTTTTTTATAATTTCTTTTGAAAAAGAATTGGATAGCTTATAAATATTTTGTTCTTCGATGGTTTCAAAAAGTTTTTTATTTACTTGAAATACAGCATTATTTGAAAATTTTTCACTTTTAAGAATATTATTAATTCTTTTGTAATTTGCTAGAAAAATTTTGAAATCATTATTTTTAGTGAATTTAATTATACTATCAATTCTTCTTGAAATTATTTTAATTGGTATATCATTAACGATTGTTGTATTTAAAACTGAATTAACTACATCAATTCTGTTATTTTTGTTAGAAAATATGTATTTTAATTTATCAATCATAAAATCAATTAAGTTTTGTTTAATTGATTGTGAAGAACAACCATATTCTTTTAAAGATGGTTCAAGGAGTTCATTTAATGACAGATTAATTTTAAAATTAATCAAGATTTGAACAATTGAAAAACTGTTTCTTCTAAGAGCAAATGGATCTTTAGATCCAGTAGGTTTCTTTTTAATAGAAAAAAAACCTACCAAAGTATCAATCTTATCAACCATTGATAATAAAGATCCAAGTTTTGTTTCTGGTAAATTATCAGAAATACCCTTGGGTTTGTAATGTTCAATAATAGCTTTAGTAACTTCTTCATGTTCGTTTTTAATTTTAGCATAATGCCCACCCATTATCCCTTGAAGTTCAGGAAATTCCATAACCATTTCTGAGACAAGATCTGCCTTAGATAAAATGGCTGCTTGTTTAGCTAATTCTGATTTAACTCCAAACTCTTCTGCAAAAATTTTAGAAATGTTGGCCATTCTTATAATCTTATCATTCAATGATCCCAAAGATTCATAAAACAAAACATATTTAAGTTTTTCATTCCAATTTTCAAATGTATTTGCAATATCATTTTCAAAAAAATAACTGGCATCAGATAAACGAGCTTTTAAAACTCTCTCATTTCCTTCAATAACCCTAAAATCTCTCTCCTTTTCCTTAATGCTATTGGCAACAAATAAAAATTTTGACACTAAATTATTTTCTTTGTCTGTGATTGAAAAATACTTTTGATGCACACGCATTGCTGTTGATAATACTTCTCTTGGAAGTTTCATAAATTCTTTGCTGATTGAACCAATAAGAATATTAGGATACTCTACAAGACCTACAACTTCTTCGAGTAAGGAATTATCATTAACTAATTTTAATTTTTCCTTATCAAGTAAAGACGATGAATCATTGACAATTTTGTCTAATCTTTTATTTCTGTCTAAAGTTACAAAATTTTCTTCTAATAATTGTTCATAATTTTCTATCTTATTTATTACAATCTTTTTATCATTATATCTGTGTGAAAAAGTAAAATTATTAAAATTTAAAAAAACATTTTTTCCTATTTCTACCTTACCTTTAACAACATCATCATTTAGAAGCAAAACTATATTTCTAAGAGGTCTTGCCCATTTTAAGTCTGTATTTGCCCATCTTTGACTTTTAGGCCAAACAAAACCATTGACTATTTCACTAATAATTTCTGGCAAAATTTCATAAGTTTTTTGACCTTTGACCATTTGAGAATGGAAATAAAATTTCCCATTATTTGTTTCTTTTATTATAGTTTCATCTATTTTTAATTGATTAGATTTTAGAAAACCATCAATTGCTTTTTGATTAGCATCAAATCTCGGTCCCTTCTTTTCTATTTCATGATCTTTTTGCTCTAACTCAATACTTTTGATTATAATTGATAGGTGTCTTGGACCACTGAAAGTTTTAAAACTTTCAAAAGCTATATCTCTTTGTGTTAGAGACTTTACGAACAAATTTTGTAATTGTATTTCAGAGTTTAATTGCATCCTTGCGGGTATTTCTTCAGAAAAAAACTCTAAAAGTAAATTGCCTCTACTTTTTTCTACATTATTCATTTAATTTACCCATCCAAGCAAGACAAGAAGATCTAGCCATATTTCTAACTCTTAAGATGTATGATTGTCTCTCTGAAACAGAAATAACGCCTCTTGCATCTAACAAATTGAAAATATGACTTGCTTTAATACATTGATGATATGCAGGTAGTGCTAAAATATTTTTCTTATCATGTAATAAATTTTTGCACTCAGTTTCAGCATCATTAAACTGCTTAAATAAAGAGGATGTCTGAGATTTTTCAAAATTATATTTAGAAAATTCTTTTTCTTGTTGTAAAAAAATATCACCATATGTTTTGCCACCCTTTTTTTTATCGATACCATCCCAATCTAAATCATAAACATTTTCAATTTTTTGAATAAACATAGCTAATCTTTCAAGGCCATAAGTGATTTCACTTGCAACAGGTTTTACCTCAATACCACCTACTTGTTGGAAGTAAGTAAATTGACTTATTTCCATTCCATCACACCAAATTTCCCAACCCAAACCTGAGGCGCCAAGAGTTGGACTTTCCCAATCATCTTCTACAAATCTAATGTCATGGTCCTTAGGATTAAGACCAATGAATTTTAAACTCTCTAAATATAAATTTTGTATATCTTCAGGAGATGGTTGGATTATGACTTGAAATTGATAATAGTGCTGAAGTCTATTAGGATTTTCACCATATCTTCCATCAGTCGGTCTGCGGCAAGGTTGAACATATGCGGCCTTCCAAATTGGATCTGGGCCTAAAACGCGTAGCACTGTTGCAGGATGGAATGTACCTGCTCCTACTTCTAAATCATATGGTTGTAATAAAACACAACCTTGATCAATCCAAAATGATTGAAGGCTAGTAATAATTTTTTGAAACGAATTATATACACTCATATGATTAATTTATTTTTAAGCTAATTATAATATTAAAGACCTAGAGCTTTGAAGATGAAATTTTGTATTTATTAAGAATTAGTACACTCTTTGTTATTACACTTTTTTCCAGTACTCCACAATCCACAAACATCACATTTAAATGCATCTATACCTTTTTTATTTATATCGTCATTTTCTTTTTTTTGATTGTTTTTGTCTATGTTAAGTTTTCTTTTTTCAATTATTTTGAATAAATACCAGACTGCAATTAATATTATAATAAGCCAAAAAATTTTACCTACTGAAAGCATCATTTTATAATCCAAATTTTTTAAAACTAATTCTTTCTTCAATTTTATTTATAAAGATATCTATGGCCCCTGAAAATAAATTACTAAAACCAAAAAGTTTTTTCTTAGGTGCGAACTCTTTAATTTTTAAGTTTTCACCAAACCTCTGTTTTAATACAGATTTCATTTCTCCATGATCGTCTATTAATCCTAGTTCAAGGCTTTTTTCGCCTGACCAAAAAGCACCTGTAAATAAGTCCTTGTTTTTATCTGTGATTTTACTTCCACGTCTTGACTTTACAAATGATATAAACTGATTATGCAGTTCTTTTTGTATATCTTTTAACCTTTTAATATCATCTTCATTTTCAGGTAAAAATGGGTCCAAAATTGCTTTATTTTCACCAGATGTATAAAGACGGCGATCAACTCCAATTTTTTTTATAGCTTTGTCAAAACCAAAGCCAGATGAGACAACACCAATAGATCCAATTATTGATGCCTTACTGGCAAAAATCTCATCTGCCGCACATGCAAGCCAATAACCACCAGAAGCAGCTACATCCTCAACAAATGCTAATACAGGTATATTTTTGTCTTCAGATAAATCTCTTATACGCTTAGATATCATCTCAGATTGAACAGGCGATCCACCTGGAGAGTTTATCTGTAAGGCAACAGCTTTCAAATTTTTAACTGAAAAAGCTTGCTCAATAACTTTATCAAGTTCATACAAATTTAACCCTTTTCTTCTGCCCATATTTGGCGCAATTATTCCATTTAATGATATAGATGAAACATTTTGTGACTTTCTAAAAAAAGAAAGAAAACTCATTTAAACTCCTACACTTTGTCTGTTTTTTATTTTATAGTTATTAATTTAATACAACATTTATTTAATTACTTAAATAAATTGTTTATATAAATTAAATATACCATTATCACTATACGTTCTTGCTTTTTTAGTTATTTTTCCTCGATTATTCAATAATCTTATTCCAGACATTAATTCAGTAGGACTGACACCACCTTTCTTAGCTAAAAGTATCAATCGCTTTGAAGACTTTTTTTCATTAGGCCAAATAGGAAAAATTTTAAAAGATCCAGTTTTTGTACCAAGAAATTTTAATGATTTTTCGAGAAGTCGAGTTGGAATAATGAGGAAAATTAGACCTTTATTTTTAAGTAATTTGACTGAGTTTTCTATCCAACTTTCATAATTGATTATTCTTGTAGCATAATTTTCAAGTTCATTTTCTGATTTTTGTTGTTGATCATAAAATGGTGGATTAGTTACTACAATATCAAATCTATTCATTAAATCATTATCAATATTAAATATATCACCTTGCATTAAATTAATTTTTTTTTGAAAATTATTTCTTACGATATTTTCATTTGCAATTTCTAAGTAAGTATCATTATTTTCAATGGCAGTAATATTAATTTTATCATTTTGATAAGCTATTATTAGGCTAATTGTACCCACTCCAGATCCAACATCTGCTAATGAAAAATTTTTTTTCTTTAATTTTTTTAAATAACCATTTACAAAAGCCGCTAAAAAAACTGTATCAAATCCATATCTAAAGCCCTTTTTCAACTGTATTATTGATATTTTACCTCTCAAAATTTTGTCAACAGTAAGGTTTTTGGCAAACATAAATTTTCCTTAATTAAAATTACATAAATGTTTTATATATATAATAAGCAAGTTATAATACAAATATTAACCTTTGGAAAATGCTATGACTGAACAAAATACCGAAAATTGTGAGAAAAGCATTTTACAACTACGGCACTCATTAATGCAAAGCCTCAAGGCTGTCGATCAGGAAATTATAACTAGACTTAATAGGTCAATTCCTCTTATTAATGATATTGGGAAACACCTTATAAATGCTTCTGGTAAAAGATTGCGTCCACTTTTAACATTAGCTATGGCAGCTCAATTCAATAATAATTCAAAAAAACCAATCTTATTAGCTGCGGCGGTGGAATTTATTCACACGGCTACTTTGTTACATGATGATGTAGTAGATGAATCAATTTTAAGAAGAGGTAAAAAAACTGCTAACATAATTTGGGGTAACGAATTTAGTGTCTTAGCTGGAGATTTTTTATTTGCACAGTCTTTCGAACTTATGGTGGAAACTAATTCAATTGAAGCTTTATCAAGTTTAGCAAGTGCATCTTGTAAAATAACTCAGGGAGAGTTTCAACAAATGCAAATTGCTAACAAACCAGAGACTAGTCTAAAAGATTACTTTGAAGTTATTGGTAAAAAAACAGCTGAATTGTTTGGAGCCGCATGTAAAAGTGGAGTTATTGTTGCTGAAGGTAATGTTGAACAACAAAATGCTGCTTACGATTATGGTTTCAATCTAGGATTAGCATTTCAAATTGTGGATGATCTTATGGATTTTAATAATTCACCTAATAAAATGGGAAAAAACTTAGGAGATGATTTTAAATTAGGAAAAACCACACTACCTATAATTTTGGCTTGGCAAAAAAGTAATCCAAAAGAAAAGCAGTTTTGGATAAAGACTTTAAAAGAACTAAATCAAGAACCCAATGATTTTAAAAATGCAATTGATATCTTTAATAAATATAATGTATTCAATGAATGCAAAAAGAGAACTGAAGAGTTTATTTCTAAATCTATCAAGTGTCTTGAAAAATTTCCTGATACAACAATTAGAGATAATTTAATCGGCTTAGCTAATGAAAGTATTGAAAGATCAAAATAAGACAATGGTTAATACAGAAGAAGTAAATAATAAAACTAATGTTGATAACGACGATGTCAGAGAGAAAATTAAAAATTTAATAAAAAAAAAGAATTATAATCTTCGTGATTTATCTAGAAATATTAAAAAGAATGACGCTTATTTGCAACAATATCTTTATAGAGGAACTCCCAAAGTTCTTCCTGAAGAAAATAGATATTTATTAGCTGTATTACTTGATGTAAACGTAAATGAATTGATACCAAATTGGTTAAAAAATATTTCTTCACAAGAAGAATTTTTTATACTCAGAAATATAGAAAATAAAATTGATCATATAGACCAAATATCATTTTCAAAAGAATTGTTACTTGGCTTA
>CACHVW010000019.1 GCA_902583415.1 uncultured SAR116 cluster alpha proteobacterium
AATTATTTTTAGAATAAAATTGATTTAATCTATCAACACTCACAACAGGATTACTAAATTTAAACTGAATAGATTTAAAATTAAATACTGGTTGTGATAACTTCCAAAATTTTGGCCCTAAAAAACCGATCATAAAAAATGAAAGAATAATTAGTAAAAACGAAATTTCATGGTAACGACGTAATCTCATAAGATGATTTTAGGTTATAAAAGTATTTTAAATAAATTTTTCTATAATTCTGCTGCCACTACTTCAGTAACTTCAGGAATATAATGTCTAAGCATATTCTCAATTCCCATTTTTAAAGTAGCTGTACTAGAAGGACATCCTGCGCATGCTCCTTTCATTTGTAATGTTACAACGCCAGCTTCAAACGAACAAAATGTAATATCTCCTCCATCCATAGCAACAGCTGGCCTAACACGAGTTTCTAATAAATCTTTAATTTGTTTTATAGTTTCTGTGTCTTCAGTACTATTTGATTCAGAGTTTTTTTTCTCTGTATCATTAATTGCTGGAAGACCGGAAGAATAATGTTCCATAATTCCTGTTAATATTGAAGGCTTTAGGTTGTTCCAGTGAAATTGAGGATCTTTTGTTACAGAAATAAAGTCCGTTGCTAAAAAAACTCTACTAACTCCATCAATTTCAAATAACCTTAGAGCTAATGGTGAATCCGAGGCAACCTCTTTACTTGAAAAATCTGCAGTTCCTGTTTTAATAATAATATCGCCAGGAATAAATTTTAATGTTTCTGGATTTGGTGTGTCTTCGGTTTGAATAAACATAATTAAACTCCATTAAATTATATAAGTATTTTTTTTTAAATTTCTATAAATTTACTTTCTAAATTACAAAACCAACTAATTCTTTTACTTGTTTTAATACAGGTTCTGCAATTTTTCTAGCTTTGTCTGCTCCAATTCTTAATATTTCGTCAATTTCTTTACGATCATTTAATAACTTTCGCATTTCAAATGAAATTGGGTTTAAGGTTTCAATTGCCAAGTCAATAAGTTTAGGTTTAAAAGAAGAAAAACCTTGTCCACAAAATTGACTGAGTGTTTGATCAATTGATTGATTGGATAATGATGAATAAATATTTATTAAATTTAAGGCTTCTGGTCTTGTGCTTAGTTCTTCTAAGGTTTCAGGTAGTGGGTGAGGATCAGTTTTAGCTTTTTTGATTTTATTTGAAATTTCTTCTTTAGTATCAGTTAAGTTTATTCTAGATGCATCAGAAACATCAGACTTACTCATTTTTTTTGTTCCATCTCTGAGACTCATAACTCTTGTAGCATGACCTAAAATTTGTGGCTCAGGTAAAGAAAAAAATTCCTTTTGATCAGCATGAGCAAACATATTATTAAATGAGGATGCTATGTCTCTAGCTAATTCAATATGTTGCTTTTGATCGTCTCCCACAGGAACATGTGTGGCTTTATATAACAAAATATCTGCAGCCATTAAAACAGGGTATCCATACAAACCAACAGTAGCTTTTTCTCTATTTTTCCCAGCTTTTTCCTTAAATTGTGTCATTCTATTTAACCATCCTATTTTACATACGCAATTGAATATCCAGGCTAATTCTGCATGTTCTTTTACTGAAGATTGGTTAAATACAATAGCGCTTTTAGGATCTATTCCTGATGCAATAATTGCAGCTGTTACTTCATGAGTTGAAGATTTAAGTTGGGAAGGTTCTTGAGGAACTGTAATTGCATGTAAATCTACAATTGAAAATATTGAAAAGATGTCGCCTTGAAGATTGACCCAATTTTTTATTGCACCTAAATAATTACCTAAATGTAAATTACCTGTTGGTTGTATTCCTGAAAATATTCTTTTATTACTTTGTTTTAATCGTAAATTTATCATTATATTATTTTGCTTTCTTAAATTTCAAGGATAAAAATTGGTATAATTCTTGAGGAATATATTTAAATATCTTAGATGCCAAAATATACAATAAAAAACCAATTATGCATAAAATTATTAATATAAAAGTTTCGTTTATATTATTAATTTCTAATATTTGTTGAGCTAGTTTCATGCATAATATCATCAAAAAAGAAATAAGGGTGACTTTTAGACCATATACAATAACTGAAAATAAATTTGAATCTTCTTCTTTAAATGAAAATTTAAATTCTGTAATTTTTTTAGCTTTTATTAAAAGTGTTATATAAATGATTGTCCCTATCCAAGATACTATTGAGGTGGCTAAGGCAATACCTGAATGCTTTAGAAAAAACATTAAACTAAATGATAAGATTATATTTAAAATTAAAATTACAAAACCAATATACATCGGAGTTTTTGTATTACCTTCTGCCAAAAATGCTGGTTGGCATGATTTAAGCATAATGAAAGCTGGCACTCCAAATGCATATGCTAATAATGCATAAGAAGTTTGAATTGTTTCTTGAGAACTAAACTCTCCTCTTTCAAATAATACTTTTATTAATAAATCGCTAAAATTAATAAAAACTAATGTAGCTGGAATTGAGAAAAATAAGCCTATCTTAAATGAAATAATTAATTCTTTCGAAAATTGATTGGCATCTTTGATGGCAATTGATTTTGATAGTGAAGTTAAAAGAGTTGTTCCTAAAGCAATTCCAATTATACCTAAAGGTAACTGAGCTATTCTATCAGCAAAATAAAGATAAGAAATAGATCCAAATCCAAGTAAACTAGCTAAAATGGTATCAACTAATAAATTTATTTGTAAAATACCACCTCCAAATGCCGCAGGTAGAAATTTTTTCCAAGTTTGGCTTAATTGAAATTGTGTTTTGTTATCGATATTTCTATCACTTTTGTTTTTTACTAAATTTTTAAAATTGAAAATCTTAAATTGTCTTATCATTATTAGGATAAATATGATTTGAATTAATCCTCCAAAAACAGTGGCAATTGCAAGAGGTAAGGATTTTATAATCCAATAATCATTTATAAAAAAACATCCTAGCATTATACTTGTGTTTAAAATTGTTGGAGTAAATGCTAAAACCCAAAATTTTCCGGAAACATTTGTTACAACACCAAGAATAGCTACAATTGAAATTAATGGCATGAAAATTATAGTTATTCTTGAAAGTGTTGTTATTTGCTCTATTACATTTTGGTTATTCCAAAATCCAGGAGCTAAAAAATAAATTATAAATGGCATGATGATTTGAAATATAATCATTAAAATAAACAAAGAGAAAACAACTCTGTATAAAACTTTTTTAAAATAAATAAACGCTAAAACTTCTCCACTTTGTGTCTTTAATTTAGAGTAAATTGGCAAAAAAGCAGAAGTAAGCGCTCCTTCAGCGGTAATTCTTCTAAATAAATTAGGCAATTTAAATGCTATTAAAAAAATATCTGAGAAAATGCCAGCACCTAAAAACCCTGCAATAAAAATATCTCTAAGAAAACCAGATATACGACTTATAATTGTAAAAAAGGCTGACTGGGTAAACCCTCTTATGAAAAAAGATGTTTTGTTTTTTTCTGGATTTCTCATGTATTTAATTTTTATTAAGTAAAATTGATTTCTTCTAAAATTTTAGAAATTGACTTCTTTATTTTATCTATTGTTATTGTATCATCAACTTTTGAACCGAATGCATTTTTTATATAGAAAATATCTACCACTCTGTCTCCATAAGTAGAGACATTTGCAGTGTTTATTTGAATACCTAAACTTGTTAAAGTTTTTGTAATTTTGTATAAAACTCCTGGAGCATTTTTGCATTTAATATCTAAAATAGTAAAGTTTTCACTTGTTTTATTATCCACTATTATTCTTGTAGGTGCCTTTACAGCTCTGAAACGGGCAGGAATTTCTTCCCATTTTATATTTAATGCTTTTTCTATGTCAAAATAACCTTCTAAGCCAAGAGAAATTGTTTTAATTAATTTTTTTTTAAGATAATCCTCTAAAATTGGCTTTTTTTCTTTATTTTGAATAAAAAATGTATCTAACGCGTAACCATCTGATCTTGTAATAATTTTTGCACTAACAATATCATATCCCGATGCGGCTACCAGACCTGATATAAGAGAGAATAGACCATGATGGTCTGGTGCAATAACAATTAGCTCAGTTGCTTGTAAATCACTTTCTTCAGATAGATATATTTTAAACTTTTTTTTGTCGTCTTCCATTTTTTTAAATATATGAAAGTGATTAATGAGAGTTTGTAAACTGAATATTTCCCAGTAATTTTTATAATAATTCTTGCAATACTGTTCTATTGATTCTTTCTTTATTCCATTTTTTGACAAATCACTTTTAAATAACGCCTTTGTTGTTTTGACATATTTATAAACATTTTTAGTTAATGTTCTTTTTTGAAGAACATTTAAGCATTTTATATATAAGTCAGAGATAAGAGAGCCTTTCCAGTCGTTCCATATTTCTGGCCCAACACCTTTTATATCTGCTACAGTTAGAACTAATAATAATTTCAATTTTTCAACAGTTTTTACTTTTTCCGCAAAATCTTTGATTATTTTTGGATCTCCTAATTCATATCTAAAAGCTGTCTTGCTTAATAATAAATGGTGGAGTATTAGCCATTTAACAATTTCAGTTTCATCGTTACTTAACCCCAACCTAGGACAAACAGTTGAAGCAACTATGGCGCCATTGACTGAGTGGTCTCCTTTCTTTCCTTTTGCAATGTCATGAAGTAGCATTGCTACAAAAAGACATCTATAAGAGCTTATTTCTTGTATAACTTTACTTGCAAGTGGAGCAAAATCTTTAAATTTTCCATTTTTTAAAGAGTGAAGATTAGAAATTGTAAAAATTGTATGTTCGTCTACTGTGTAGGAGTGATACATGTCAAATTGCATCAAACAAACAATCTTTTGAAATTCAGGTATAAATTTACCTAATAGGTTGGATTCATTCATCAACCTCAGAGTTCTTGTTGAATCTCTCTGACTTGTTAATATATCTAAAAACATTTGGTTTGCATTAAAGTCATGCCTTACTTCTGAATTAATTAACTTTGTTAAACTTGTAATTAATCTCAATGTACTAGGGTGAATGTCTATATTTTTTTCATGGGAAATATAGAAAAGTTTTATTAAATTTACAGGGTTTTCTATAACTATGTTTTTACTTTTTAAATATAAACGGCCAGATTCAATAATAAAAGGATCTACATTCTCGTTTTTTTTAAAGTTTAAAAAACTTAATCTAAAATGTTTGTTAAACTCTGTTTCAATAGCTGCGCAAAAAATTCTTGTTAAATTTCCGACTGTTTTTGTAGCCAGAAAATATCTTTTCATAAATCTTTCAACATCTTTATGTGTAATAGTATTTTTAAAGTTCATACTTTTAGCAATTTCTAATTGTGCGTCCATTGCTAGCCTATCATCTTCTCTTTTGGCTCTATAATGAAGATGACATCTTACTGAGAGCAAAAAACGTTGTGCTTCTGCAAAAGTTAGAGCCTCATTTTTAGAAAAAGCGCCCATTTTAATTAACTTAGATATAGAATCTACCTTATATGCAAACTTTGAAATCCAGATTAAGGTATGAAGATCTCTCAATCCTCCCTTACCATCTTTAACATTAGGTTCAACAACATAACGAGATCCCCCAAACTTTTTATGTCTTAAATCAGCTTCCTTTAACTTTTCTTCCACAAAATTTAACGTTTTACTTTTTGAAATGAAGGAGTTAAATTTAGTATTTAATAAATTGAAGTTTTCTTCATTGCCTGCTATGAATCTTTTCTCTAATAAGCTTGTCGCCACAGTAAGGTCTAACTTACTTTTTTTAATGCAATCTAAAATAGTTCTTGTAGAATGGCCTACCGTGTAACCTAAATCCCATAATAAATATAGAATTAACTTAATAAGACCTTCTATATTTTTAGTTTCGGTTTTATTTAAATCATCTGGAATAAGAAACAATAAATCTAAGTCAGAATAAGGTGCAAGTTCACCTCTGCCATATCCACCTACAGCTATGATCGATAATTTATAATCAATGTTTCTAAAAATATGTTGATAAGTATTATTTATAATCTCTATTAACATACTATCAATTAAAATTACATTTAGACCAACATTAAGTGAACCGTCAGATGTTCTTAAAAACTCTTGCCTTATTCTTTGTTTGTATTGATCTAATTGTTTCTTTAGATCATTGAATAGTAGTTTTTTGAAAGTTTTTGTATCTTTATGATTAATTTTTATTTTTTTGAATTTATATAATTTTTTTCCATTTTTTTTAGCGTAGGTGACAGGTTCCATACTTTGGAACCAGTTTGCGTTAGTATTAATATTTTCTTCTAACCCAAGAATATTTTTCTCAAAATTAATTGTTTTAGATTTATTAAGAAATACGAATTTATTTTTTAAATTTACTTTTAACATCACTTTGTCTCTTTGATTTGAGTTTATATAAAAAATCTAAAGACTGACGTGGACTTATCTCATCAACATCTATTTTATCAAACTCTTCTAAAAAGTTCTCAATTTCTTTTGAATTAACTGTGACTACTTCTTTATCATGATTTTTCTTAATATGATTTTTACTTTGAAGATCAGATAAAATTTTAGTTGCATTATCAGTTACTACTGACGGAATTCCTGCTAATTTTGCAACATGAATACCATAGGATTTATCTGCCTCTCCATTTAAGATTTTATGCATAAAAATTATTGAATTATTCCATTCTTTAACAGACATTTTATGACAAGATAATTTTTTAAGATTTTCTTTTAGAGCTGTCAATTCATGATAATGAGTTGCAAATAGTGTTAATGATTTAATTTTCTCGTGTAAATATTCAAGTACTGACCAAGCAATTGCTAACCCATCAAAAGTTGATGTTCCTCGTCCAATTTCATCAAGAATTACTAAGGACTTTTCAGTAGACGTATTTAAAATTAGGGAGGTTTCTATCATTTCAATCATAAAAGTAGATTGTCCTTTTGCTAAATTGTCAGACGCACCCACTCTAGAAAAAATTTTATCAAATAAGCCTATTTTTGCTTTTTTTGCAGGTACAAACAAACCTGCTTGTGCCATTATAACTATTACTGCATTTTGTCTAAGATATGTAGATTTTCCTGCCATATTAGGACCAGTTATTAACCATATCAAATCTTCATTATTTAATTTACAATCATTTGAAATAAATGAATCTTCTGAAAGTCTCATTTTGTGTTCTACAACAGGATGTCTTCCACCAGTAATATCTAATATTTTGTTGTTAGAAATATTAGGACATATATAATTTCTCGATACTGACTGGTTAGCTACCATAAAAGAAATATCTAATTCCGAAATGGAATGTACAATATTTAAAACCTCTTTGCCTTTTAGTAATATTTGATTAGCAAAATCATTGAAAATTTCTAGTTCTATTTTAATTGCTTTTTCAAATGAGTTAAATATTTGTGTTTCTATGTCAAGAAGTTCGTTTGTAGTAAATCTTGATGCTTGAGCCGTGGTTTGCCTATGAATAAATAAATCAATATTTCTTATTGATTGATCATGCATAGCTCTTACTTCTATGTGATAACCAAGCATTCTGTTGTGTTTAATTTTCAATGAATTAATTTGAGTAATTTCTGAGTACTTCTTTTGAAGTTTCATTATTTGATTTAACTCATTATTTCTAAGATTTCTCAAGAAATCTAGTTCTGCATTAAAACCATCGTTTATAAATCCACCTTCTTTAGAAATTAATGGTACCTCTGATTTTAGAGCTTTTTTAATATTCAAGAAAAGAACATAGTCTATTTTAAGACAATCCAAAATTGAATTTAGCAACCTAGGCTTTAAGTTTTTTTTCTGATTTAGTATCAAATTTTCAGAAATTTCTTTTGCATTAAGGAGGCCTTTGGAAATCAATAGCAAGTCTTTGGGAGTACCTCTTGATAATGAAATTCTCGAAAAAGATCTCTCAAGATCTGGGATTCTTTTTAAACTATCTTGATAATTATTTATATCAATATTATTTCCTAAAATCCAATTGATCAAATCATATCTGTCCTGTATGAGATTGAAATCATAAAATGGCTCAATTATTCTCTGCCTTAGTAACCTTGCACCACTAGCAGTTTTTGTTTCATCTATACAAGAAATTAAACTTCCTTCATTATCTCCTGAAAAATTTTTAAGAATTTCAAGCGATTTTTGGGTAAAATAATCAATCTCTAAAAAATCATTAGTGTTTTCAGATTTAATCATTGAAAGAAATGGTATTTTTCCACATTGAGTTAATTTTAAGTAAGATAACAATACTCCAGCTGCGATGATTTCTCCTTTGCTAAAGGAACCAATACCCTCTAATGACGAAACTGAATAATATGAACAAATCTGATCAAAGCAAGATTGGTAGTGAAACAAACTAGGAGATTGTTTTTTTATTAAAGGGCGCCATTCATCAATTATATAATCCATATCCATATCATCAGAGATCAATATTTCTGAAAAATCTTTCCGTAACATAAAATTGGTTAATAATTGTTTTTGATTTGAATTATGTTCTTTTCCAATAAGTCTAGATTTAAAATATCCTGTCGAGACATCTACCCATGCAACAGAAATTGAACCATTAAATATTGATATAACACCTAAATAATTATTGTTTTTTCTCTCTAGCAAATTATCTTCTGTCAAAGTGCCTGGTGATATTATTCTTACAACTTCTCTTTTAAGAGGTCCTTTTTTTAAATTAAGTTTAGCCTCTTCAACAGTTTCTGTTTGCTCACATACAGCAACATTAAAACCTTTTTTAATCAATTTTGGCAAATAATTGTCCGCTGAATGAACAGGAACACCACACATGGGGATATCTTTACCATTAGATTTACCTCTTTTAGTTAAAGCAATGTCTAATGCGTCTGAAGCTACAATTGCATCTTCAAAAAATAACTCATAAAAATCTCCCATCCTGTAAAACAATAAGGCATCATTATATTTATTCTTAATATTTAAATATTGCTCCATCATTGGAGTATGTACATTTTTCACAATAAAATAATTTTCCTTTAAAAATTAATGTAACCTTATTTATAATCAAAATATTTTTAATAAAATACAATTTATTAAGATCTTTTAAAAAATTTAAGTTATAATCTAAAATTGATAATTTTAAGTTTTTGAGGAAAAAATGTCTACTACCAATAACAATGCTGATAACAAATCTAACCTAGAAAAAGAAGCCTTGGAGTATCACAAAAAAGGTCGCCCTGGAAAATTAGAAATAACACCAACAACATCTCTTATCAGTTCTCACGATTTGTCTTTAGCATATTCACCAGGAGTTGCAACGCCGTGCCTTGAAATTGAGAAAAAGGCAGAGACCATTTATGATTATACATCAAAAGGAAATATTGTTGCAGTTATTTCTAATGGTACAGCAGTTTTAGGACTTGGAAACATTGGAGCTGCTGCTTCCAAACCAGTTATGGAAGGAAAGTCTGTATTATTCAAAAAATTTGCAGATATTGATGGAATCGACCTAGAAGTAAATACAGAAGATACAGAAAAATTTGTTGATGCTATATCTTTACTCGAACCAAGCTTTGGAGGAATTAATTTAGAGGATATCAAAGCTCCTGATTGTTTTATAATTGAACAAAGATTAAGAGAAAAAATGAATATTCCTGTTTTTCATGATGATCAACATGGGACAGCAATTGTAACTGCAGCAGGAATAATAAATGCTCTTCATTTAACCAATAGAAAAATAGAGGAAACTAAATTTGTAAGTAATGGTGCTGGCGCTGCTTCCATAGCTTGTGTTGAACTTCTAAAAGCGATGGGAGCACATAACAATAATATTATTTTAGTTGATAGGGATGGCGTATTATATAAAGGAAGACAAAGCAATATGAATCAGTGGAAATCTGGCCATACCATTGATACCAAGTTAAGAACTTTAGAACATGCTCTAAAAAATGCTGATGTTTTTTTAGGTTTATCAGTTCCTGGATCAGTTACAAAAGAAATGGTTAAAAGTATGGCTGAGAAACCAATAATCTTTGCAATGGCTAATCCTATTCCTGAAATAATGCCGGAAGATGTTAAAAGTGTAAGATCAGACGCAATTGTTGCTACTGGAAGGTCAGATTACCCAAACCAGGTCAATAATGTACTTGGATTTCCGTATATTTTTAGAGGCGCTCTTGATGTAAGAGCCACAACAATAAATGAAGAAATGAAAATTGCAGCTGCCAATGCTATAGCTGAATTGGCTAGAGAAGATGTGCCAGATGAAGTAAATGCTGCATACCATGGTGTTCAACTCCATTATGGCAATGATTATATAATACCAGCTCCTTTTGATCCAAGGCTGATTTCGTCAGTATCATCTGCTGTTGCTAAAGCAGCAATGGATAGTGGTGTGGCAAAACAACCTATCAAAAATTTAGAGGCATATAAAAGAGAATTAGAAGGAAGAACTAACCCTATAGCTTCTATTTTAGAGCCAATTAAAGCTAGAATAAAAGGGAAAAAACAAAGGGTTGTTTTTGCAGAAGGAGAGGAAGAGAAAACTATAAGAGCTGCTTTATCATTTTACAATTCAGGGTTTGGAATACCAATATTAATTGGTAGAGAAAATCGAGTTAAAGAAACGATGGACAGGGTAAATTTAGAGGGGCTTAATGAGCTTATAATACATAATGCTAGTCTTAGTAAAAAAAATCAAAAATACATAGATAATTTATATAAATTACTTCATAGAAATGGACATTTAAGAAGAGATTGTCAAAGACTAATTAACCAAGACAGGAACGTATTTGCAGCATCTATGGTATCTGCTGGTGATGCAGATGCGATGGTTACTGGAGTAACTAGACCTTTTGGCAGATGCTTTAACGACATTACTAAAGTAATTTCTTCAAAAAATAATCAAAGTTTTTTATCTATGTCTATGATGGTGTCAAAAGAGAGAACTGTTTTTATTGGAGACGTAAATATACATGACACACCAAACGCAGAACAATTGGCCAATATAGCAACAGGTATTGCTAATACTGTTAAAAACCTTGGTTATAAACCTCGTGTAGCTTTATTGTCATTCTCTAATTTTGGAAGCTTGTCTAGACCTAGTTCAATAGATTTAAAAGAAGCAGTAACTATACTTGATAAAAAACAAGTTGATTTCGAGTTTGATGGTGAAATGACACCAGAAGTTGCTTTAGACTATAACCTGATAAAAGAAAATTATCCATTCTGCAGACTATCTGGTCCTGCTAACGTTTTAATAATGCCAAGCCTCCTGGCAGCAAATATATCATTTAAATTATTGCAAAAACTTGGTGGCGGATCTATTTTAGGACCGCTTATGATAGGTGGCGAAAAACCATTCCAAATTGTTCAAATGGGTTCGTCTGTATCAGATATTGTTAACTCTGCATCAATTGCTTCATATAATTCAATTTTTTCAAAATAAATAATAAATTATAAAATTGCTTTAAGTGAAGTTTTAGGACGAGCTCCGATATGTTTTATGATTTCTGAAGCTGCTTTGTTTCCTAAACGTCCACATTTTTCAATTGAGTATTTATTAGTAAAACCAAATAAAAAACCAGCAGCAAATAAATCACCTGCACCAGTTGTATCAACTAGTTCTACTAAACTTATTGGATCTACAAGATATTCAAGTTTGTTTTCAAAGACAACAGAGCCTTTTGAACCAAGAGTAATAGCACCTAAATCGACATTGTTTTTTATGTTATTTATGCTTTCTTTCAATTCTGATTTATACAAACTTTTAATTTCTTCTTCATTCGCAAAAATAATATCAACATATTCATCAATTAATCTAAGAAAATCTGTTCTATGTCTATCAACACAAAATAAATCTGATAAGCTCAAAGCTATTTTTTTATCATGAGATTTTGCCAAATTACAACAATAATATATTGCCTTTTTTGCCTCAGGTTGGTCAAATAAGTAACCTTCAATATAAATTATACTACTATTAATTATAAATTGTTCGTCAAAAGATTTAATATTAAATTTGTTACTAGCTCCTAAAAAAGTATTCATACTTCTCTCTGCATCAGGAGTAACTAAAACAATACTTTTAGAAGTTTTTTCCGGTAATTGAAGATCTTTATCTTGAAAAAGCACACCAGAATTATTTAGATCCTTTGAAAACAGATCCCCAAATTTATCGTTACCAATTTGACCTATAAAACAACATTTACCTCCAAATGAGTTGTAACCTACTGCTGTATTTGCTGCGCTTCCACCAGAAATAATTGATGGGTTTTGAATATGTTTCAAAATTTTGTCACATGTTTCTTGGTCAACGATTTGCATAGAACCCTTAGGTATTCTAAGCTTATGGAGCATATCATTGCTTGTTTTAGATAAAATATCTACTATTGCGTTACCAATAAAACAAATTTCAACTTTAGATTTTTTCATATAATCCTCTAAATGATTTTTAAATAGACTTCTTTACTAACAATATTTATGAATATGATTTATGAAATCTATTCTTATTAAAATTATCTTTGGTTTTTGTATAGTTTTTTCTATTAATGCATGCCACACCTTTGAACACCAGAACATTTTTAATCAAAATATCAATAAAAATTCTAATGTAGAAGTATTAGATAAAAAAAATAAAGCATCAAAATATTCTGTTGAAAAATCTACAAATAATAGCAAAATGGCTCCAATAGAAATGCCTAAGAAAACACAAACAGTTCAAAAGCTAGCTTTACAAAAACAAGTAAAAATCCCAAATACTAATAAATTTAGTTTAGAGAAGTTTATAAATTGGAATGAAGAAAAACTTGTCAAGACACTTGGTAAAAGCCACTTTGTCAAAGAAGAGGGAAAATTAAAAAATTATCAATATCATTTTAAAGAATGTTTTATAGATGTGTTTTTGCTAAAAAAAAATAGAGTTTATTTAGTAAATTATATAGAAAAGAGACCCACAAAATTAAATGGAACAATTAATGTTAAGGCTTGTTTAGAAGAAATAAAACAAATAATAAATTAATTATATTTATCCATCATTTTCCAACACATCTGCAAGAGAATAAAAACCTGGCTCTGCACTTGCGGCCCAATATGATGCACGTAAAGCTCCAGAAGCAAAAATCGACCTATCTGTAGCTTTATGAGCTAATTCTATTCTCTCTCCAGTGTTACAAAATAATACTGAGTGTTCTCCAACAACATCGCCGCCTCTTAAAACTGCAAAACCTATTTCATCTGATTTTCTTTTTCCAACTAATCCATCACGTGAAATAGATTTTACATTTGACAGTTCTTGTTTTCTTGTGTCTGCAGCCGATTTTCCAAGTAACAATGCAGTCCCTGATGGCGAGTCAACTTTCTGTTTATGATGCATTTCTAAAACTTCAATATCCCAGTCAAAGCCTAATGTTTTTGTGGCATGTGAAACTAGTTGAGACAACAAAGTTACTCCTATTGAGAAATTAGCGGAATAAACAATAGGTATTTTTTTAGAAAAAGATCGTAATTCATTTTCTTGATCAGCATTTAACCCAGTTGTACCAATAACAATTGCCATATTGTTGTTATAACATTCTTTAGCATGAAACATTGTTGCATCTGGAGCAGTAAAATCGATTAGTACATTAGAGTTTTGAAACATTGACGAAGGTTCTGAGTTAATTTCCTTATTAATTTTTCTTTTTCCAGCAAACAAACCAATGTCAACACCTACTTCATCCTCATTAGGTAAACATGTTGCTGATGCTATTTCGTATTTAGAACTTTCTAATATAAGGCTTAGGAGAGTTTTACCCATCTTGCCGTTACTGCCGGGGATGGAAATAAATATTTTATTCATAGTAATCTCTTTTATTAGTTCAGTGTTTAAGTGTACACAGATTTTAAATTACTGAATTAATTTTTTAAATCTACTAGTTTTAGGACTGATTTTTTCTAATCCTAAATCTTTAACTTGATTAAATAACTCTTCTTGTTTTCTTGAGAGGCCAACTGGCGTTTCAACATTAATTTGTACATATTGATCGCCTCTAGTTCCACCTCGTAGTCCAGGCATACCTTTTCCCTTCATTCTTAAACGAGTACCACTTTGCGTTCCAGCACTTAAATTCATTTTTGCTTTAGACCCATCAATACATGGAACTTGAATGGAATTTCCTAAAACAGCATCAATAAAGTTTACCGGCACCTCGATAAAAGTATCTTTTCCATCTCTTTGAAAAAGAGAATGATCTTTTATATCAATAAAAATGTACAAATCGCCAGCTGATGAGCCTCTTGGACCAGCTTCTCCTTCACCAGAAAGACGAATGCGCGTTCCGTTATCTACACCAGCTGGGACATTCACTGATAGCTTTTTATTTTTATTAACTCGTCCCTGACCTTTACAGAATCTACAAGGATCACCAATAATTTCTCCAGCACCAGAACATGCAGCACAAGTCCTTTCTATTGTAAAAAATCCTTGTTGAGCTCTTACTTTTCCATATCCGCCACATTGACCACACTGCTTTGGTTGTGATCCTTTATTAGCTCCGGTTCCGTTACATGAATCACATTTTCCAGGTACTGTTAGGGAAATTTCGACTTGGTCTCCAGAAAAAGCTTGTTCAAGAGAAATAGATAAATCATATCTTAAATCTGAGCCAGCAGAAGCAGATCTTCTTCTTGAATCACTCCCCATACCAAACATATCTTCAAAAATATCTGAAAAACCGCCAGTTCCAAAACCCGAAAATCCTCCGCCCGGACTTCCTCCACCACCTTGAGAAAATGCGGAATGTCCAAACTGATCGTAAGCAGCTTTTTTTTGGGGGTCTTTTAAAATCTCATAAGATTCTGAAACTTCTTTGAATTTTTCTTCTGCTTTTTTATCACCAGGATTTCTGTCAGGGTGATACTTCATAGCTAATTTACGATAAGAAGATTTTATTTCACTATCCGAAGCAGATTTAGATAAACCAAGAATCTCGTAATAATCACGTGCCATAAATTATGCCTTAAGTTTATCTTTAGTCTATTTAAGATGCATCTTTCTTTTCTTCATTATCTTTAACTTCCTCGAAATCAGCATCCACAACATCTTCTTTACTTTCACCAGTATCATCTGAATTGTCTGCACTCTCAGCTTTGTTTGCTTCATTTGCTTTATAAGCTGCTTCTCCCATCTTCATCATAACTGCTGATAAAGACGATGTTTTTTCTTTTATTATTGAAATATCTTCACCTTCTAAAGCTGTTTTGAGATCAGCAACAGCATCTTCTACCTCTTTCTTTGCATTATCCTCAGCCTTATCACCTAAATCAGATAATGATTTTTCTGCTCCATGTATCATTGACTCAGCTTGATTTCTAGCATCGATGACTTCTCTTTTTTCTTTGTCCGCTTCAGCATTATCCTCGGCTTCTTTTACCATTCTTTCAATTTCATTGTCGTCAAGCCCACCAGATGCTTGTATTGTAATGTTATGAGCTTTTCCAGTAGCTTTGTCTTGAGCGCTTACGTTAACAATACCATTTGCATCAATATCAAATGTGACTTCAATTTGGGGCACCCCTCTAGGAGCAGGTGCAATACCCTCCAAGTTAAATTCACCTAAAGATTTATTGTCAGAGGCCATCTCTCTTTCACCTTGAGAAACTCTAATTGTGACAGCTGATTGATTATCCTCAGCAGTTGAAAAAATCTGAGATTTTTTTGAAGGTATGGTTGTGTTTCTGTCAATTAATCTTGTAAAAACACCACCCAATGTCTCGATCCCTAATGATAGCGGAGTAACATCCAATAGAAGAACGTCTTTGACGTCACCCATTAAAACCCCACCCTGTATTGCTGCACCTGAAGCAACAACTTCGTCAGGATTTACACCTCTATGAGGTTCTGTCTTAAAAAATGAGGTTACAGCTTCAACTATTTTTGGCATTCTAGTCATTCCACCTACAAGAATTACCTCGTCAATATCACTTGCATTAACTCCAGCATCCTTCAAGGCAGCTTTGCATGGTTTGATACTTTTAGTAATGAGGTCATCTACAATACCTTCAAATTGTGATCTTGTTAATTTTACATTAAGATGTTTTGGTCCACTTGCATCAGCTGTTACAAAAGGTAAATTTATATCAGTTTGAACTGCACTAGAAAGTTCTATTTTAGCTTTTTCGGCAGCCTCTTTCATTCTTTGAAGAGCTAATTTATCAGTCCTTAAGTCAATTCCATTTTCTTTTTTGAATTGTTCAGCTATGTAATCTATTATTCTTTGATCAAAATCTTCTCCGCCTAAAAATGTGTCACCATTTGTTGATTTTACTTCAAAAACACCATCTCCAACTTCTAAAATTGAAACATCAAAAGTGCCCCCTCCTAAATCATAAACTGCAATTGTACCACTTTCTTTTTTGTCAAGACCATAAGCTAAAGCAGCGGCAGTTGGTTCATTTATAATTCTGAGGACTTCTAATCCAGCAATTTTTCCAGCATCTTTTGTTGCTTGTCTTTGTGCATCATTAAAGTAAGCAGGAACTGTAATTACAGCTTTTTCAACTTTTTCTCCAAGAAATGCTTCGGCATCTTCCTTGAGTTTTCGCAAGATAAAGCTAGATACCTCAGAGGGTGCGTAGTCTTGTCCGTTAGCTTGAACCCATGCATCCCCATTTTTGGCGGATATAATTTTATATGGTACTAATTCAGAAAATTTTTTGGAATATTCGTCATCATGTCTTCGCCCTATCAATCTTTTAATAGCAAATAAAGTGTTTTCAGGATTTGTTACTGCCTGTCTTTTAGCAGGTTGACCAACTAATCGTTCATCATCTGTAATGCCTACCATAGATGGTGTTGTTCTGGCACCTTCACTATTTTCAATAATTTTAGGTGATTTACCATCCATCACAGATACACAAGAATTCGTTGTACCTAAATCTATACCTATAACTTTTGCCATTAATGCACTCCCTAAATTCAGAATAATTCCTATGAATTAGATATTTAAATAATATAATTTTTTTATATGGGTTAAGTTATTGAATTTACAAGATTATAAATAAAAATTATTTCATTTCATTTTTTTTATTATTTTGTTCTGTAGTTTCTTCTTCAGATTTTTTTGATATTCCTACCATTGCTGGCCTAACTAGTCTATCATGTAAAAGATATCCTTTTTGTGAAACTTCAACAACATACCCTGATTCCTTTTCATTTGTTGGAACTTCAAACATTGCTTGGTGAAGATTATAATCAAACTTCTCTCCAAGTGGATTAATTTGTTTTAAACTATGTTTTTCAAATGTGTTTATAATTTCCTTTTCAACAATTTCTAAGCCAATGACTAAGTTTTTAATTGGCTCAGAGAGTTGTGATTTATCATCGGGAACTGCCTCTAGTGCTCTTTGAAGATTATCAACTGATGAAACTAAGTCTCTGATAAATGAAATGTGGCTATATTTTTTTGCGTCGGCAATCTCTTTAATTGTTCTTTTTCTTAAGTTTTCACTTTCAGCTAAATTTCTTAGGAGTTGATCTTTAAGTTCTATAATTTGTTTATTTTGATTTTCAACTGTTTGCTCAATTGAAATATCTATATCTCCATTTTCATCTATATTAACTTCGCCAGTATTTGTATCTGGTTCAATATTAATGTTTTTTTCCAAAGAATTTTCATCTTTATTATCTGTTTTTGATGTCACCTTATTTTTAGACAATTTCAGACTCCGAATGTTTAATAATAATTTATCACATAATAAATATTAGGTTGATTTACAAGAGTTAAAAAATTATAAAGCTAAAAACAAATTTATATAAAATTTGCACATACCATGAATAAATATTAATAATTATAAGTGCTAATGTTTAAACGACCTTCAAATAGAAATTTCGACGAATTAAGAAATATATCACTTGAAGCTAATTTTTCTCCCTATGCTGAGGGATCGTGCTTTGCAAGATTTGGAAAAACTCATGTTTTGTGTACTGCTTCGGTTGAGAGTAAATTACCGCTATGGTTGAGAAATTCTGGTAAAGGATGGATTACTGCTGAATATGGAATGCTCCCAAGATCAACTCATTCTAGAATGGATAGAGAAGTGACTAAAGGAAAGCCTTCAGGGCGGACTCAAGAAATTCAAAGACTAATTGGAAGATCCCTCAGATCAGTTGTTGACTTAGGAAAATTGGCTGAATTTCAAATAAAAATAGACTGTGATGTAATACAAGCCGATGGAGGTACAAGAACTGCATCTATAACCGGGGCATGGGTAGCACTTTATCAAGCGATTAACTTTTTACTCAAGTCAGGAAAATTATCAGAAAACCCAGTAATAGACCAAGTTGCAGCCATATCCTGCGGTATTTGTGAAAATCAAGCATTAATTGATTTGGACTATGAAGAAGATTCAAGCGCAGAAACTGATGGAAATTTTGTTATGACTTCAAATAATGGAATTGTTGAGATACAGACAACAGCTGAGGAAAAACCATTCAATAAAGAACAATTTCAAATACTTTTAAATCTGGCTGAAGTAGGTACAAAGAATATATTTAGAATTCAAAAAAATGCTCTAGGTTTAAATTAAATCTTATGAAAAAACATATATTTAACGACAATAAATTAGTAATTGCTAGTCATAATGAAGGCAAGGTTCAGGAAATTAAAATTATTTTAAAACCTCTACAAATTGAGGTTTTGTCTGCAAATGATTTCAATTTAAAAGAGCCTATTGAAGATGGTAATACGTTTGAAAAAAACGCTTTAATTAAATCTTCTTATGTCTGTAAAAAAACAGGAATTCCAAGTTTGTCAGATGATAGTGGTATTTGCTTTTGTGATCTAAATAATGAACCAGGTATTTATTCTGCTAGATGGGCAGGAAAAGAAAAAAATTTTAACCTTGCAATGTCTAAAATCAACAATTTAATACAAAAAATAGAAAATCCGAATTATAAATGTTTCTTTGTGTGTGCTTTGTCACTTAGTTGGCCTAATGGAGATAACGTAACAGTAACTGGAAAAATTGATGGTAAATTTTCATGGCCACCTAAAGGTAATTTTGGATTCGGTTATGATCCAATCTTTAAACCATTGGGATATGATTATACATTTGGTGAAATGGACCCAGAATTTAAACATAGTATCAGTCACAGAGCTTTAGCATTTAAGAAATTAAAAGGTTTGTGTTTTCCTAGTTTAGAAAATTGAATAAATATAATCAAAATTTATTAAGTCTCTATGTTCACTGGCCTTATTGTGAGTCAAAATGTCCCTATTGTGATTTTAACTCTCATGTGAACGAAAAAATTGAAGAAAATGATTGGATCAAATCTTACAAAAATCAATTATTAGCTATGAAAGAAGAATTAATTGAAAACAATATAAATTTCAGACATCTGGATACACTTTTTTTTGGTGGCGGCACCCCTTCATTAATGCCTCTGAAAATTGTAGAGAGTATTATAGAATTTTCCAAAAAAATTTTTGGTTTTAAAAAAGATATAGAAATAACACTTGAAGCAAATCCGAGTTCGTACGAAAGCAAAAAATTTATTAAATTTAATCAAATAGGAATAAATAGGATATCGATTGGTGTACAATCTCTAAATAACAAATATTTAGAGTTTTTAGGAAGATTACACAATATTGAAGATGTCAAAATTGCATTAAATGATGCATCCGAAATATTTGACAATATTTCAGTTGATTTAATATATGCTTTTCATGGTCAAAAGCTTCATGATTGGACAAATGAATTAGAAAGTTTTCTAAATACTTATAATTTACAACATCTCTCCTTATATCAATTAACAATTGAGGAAGGGACAAAGTTTTTCAAAGATCACAAAAATGGTATTATTAAGTTAATAGATAATGACAAAGCTGCTGAATTTTATGATATATCTAACAAATTACTCAGTGATTTTAGATTTATCAAATATGAAGTTTCAAACTATGCAAAAATAGGTTTTGAATGTAAACATAATTTAAATTATTGGAACTCTGAAAATTGGATTGGCATAGGACCAGGTGCATATAGTAGATTGTGGTCATCAATCAAAAGTAAAAATAGAATTGAATATCAAAATTATAAGAATCCCAAAACTTGGTTATCTAAGAATTTGTTACGACCAGAATTTGAGAAAATTACTAAATTAAACACTATTGTTTCTGACATTGATACACTTACAATGGGATTAAGACTATATAGAGGTTTGGAAATTTCCAAGATAAATGATTTGTCTATAATAAATTTTAAGTCTCTTGAAGAATTACAAAAACAAAATATGTTGTCATTTAAGGACGATGTCATAAAAGTAAACAAAAAGCATATGATAAAATTAAATAGTATTTTAGATTATTTAATTAGTCATTAGATTTGCTGCATTTTTTAATGTAGATTAATTTTCCTAAATCCTCTATTTGCATCACTTGAACAGGCTTTTTGACATAACCATTATCATCAAAAATTAATCCTGTTACTGGAGCTTCAACATTATTTAAATATTGAAGATTTTTTTGCAAATTATTTACATAGTTTATACCTATTACACCAGCATCAAAACCTGCATTTGAAAAATAATCATTAGTACCTCCCCAAATATCCTTCCAAAGAAATTTAAACAGCTCGTTATTCTTACTTAATATCACAGGAAACCAAGATTTTTCTAATGATGGTTCATTTTTAATTTCCTCATTATTAAATGTTTCAGTGCCCAAAATTTTAACAAATTTTGAGTCTACATTAAAGAACGCTAATAAAGGTGCTATTTCTAATATAAACTCTTTTCCTCCTCCAATAAGAATAGTGTCAAATTTTGTGTGTGTTTCTTCAGATTCAGAATACTGCAAAAATCTTCTCAGTTTCGAGTAGAGTTTTGTTTTATTGTTTAATTCTTCATTTGAAAGAAAAAGTGAACTGTAATAATTATTTTTATCTTCTGTAATCAAATCTATTGATTGTCCAGAAATGATTTTACCATACAGGTTATCTGGAGCTATAATGCCAAATTTACTATATCCCTGCAATAAGGCACATGAAATTACACTTTGAACCTGTTCTTCTGGGGAGAATCCTAAAGACCATACATTACTCTCCACCATTGCTATGTCATTTGAAAACGTTAGGATTGGTATGTTATCATTCTTTGCAAATGGCTTGATTTTTAATAATACTTCTCTTGTAAATGGGCCAATTATAAATTTGGGGTTAAGCATATTAAATAAATTTGATATGAGATCTAGATCAATAACTTTTCCAGTATCAAAATAAATTAATTTTATTTTACTGTTACCATAATTTAACATACTTAAATCAAGTGATTTTCTTATTTTATTTCCAAAACTTGAATACTTACCTGATAATGGTAGAAAAACTAGAATATTTTGATAATTTAAAGTCTTATTTGTTTCAAACATATATCTATTCAAAGTAGAAATATTTTCATTGCTTTTTAAGTTTAGTTCAGTTTCACTTGAGCTTAAATTTTTTTTAAACATTTTCTGAACGGCTGATAATGCTAATCTAGTTTTTTTATCTTCGACGTTATTAGAAATATTTCTGCCTTGAAGTAATCTTTCATTTCTAAATTCAAAAATAATATCACTTTTTTCTTTTTCTTTAGGTATTACAATATTTTTTTTTAATATTGAGCTTTTTAATACTTGTTTCTTTAAATTGTTTTTATTAACAAATACTTTGTTTGTTATTTTTGATTTTTCTCTTTTTGCTTTTGGTTTTTCTGGTGTGCTTTTATTTTCAATTATTAATTTACTATTTTCTCTATTACATCCATTTATCATTAATAATATACAAAAAATTATAATAAGATTATATTTTATATTATTTAAAAACATGAAAACTCGCTAATTATTTTAAATAAAATTTAAGGTAATATATTGAAAAAAGTAAGTAAAGAAGATCTAAGACATCCTGATAAAGAGATACAAGGATGTTTATATTTGATCGCTACTCCTATAGGTAATTTTGATGATATTAGCCTAAGAGCTATCAAACTATTGGAGACTGTAGAAATTTTGCTTTGTGAAGATACTAGAAAAACTAAAAAATTACTTTCACATCTTAATATTAAACGTAAAAATCTTATTTCTTATAACGATAATAATGCTTCAAATAAAAGGCCATATGTTATTAAAAAACTCCTTTCAAATATAAATATTGGAATAGTTAGTGACGCAGGAACACCATTAATATCTGATCCTGGTTATAAACTTGTTAGAGAATGCCAGTTAAATAATATCAAAGTAACTCATGCACCAGGTCCTTCTTCTGTAATTAATGGATTAATACTATCTGGCCTTCCAACAAATCAATTTTATTTTGGCGGTTTTGTTTCTTCCAAGAAAAATTTAAAAAAAAAACAATTTTTGGCTACTCAAACATATGGCATGACTGGAATATGGTTTGATACTTGTTTGAGAATTAATAATACACTTAAAATAATGCACGAGGTGTTTGGAAACAGAAAAATTTCAATTGCAAGAGAGCTAACAAAAACATATGAGGAAATTATTACTAGTGATTTAAATAATATCCTAAACATCATTGATAAAAGAAAGAATAATTACAACCCCCTTAAGGGGGAAATTATATTAATAGTAGAAGGTTATACTAAAGAAGACTTTAATATTGAAAAAATAAATGTAATTATCAAAAATAAACTAAAAAAATTATCACTCCGCGACACTGTAAATGAAATTATTACTGAGACTAAATTACCACGAAGAGTAATTTATAACGAAGCAATAAAAATAAGAAATGATAAATGTACTTAAAATTAACGATGACAATTTTTATTTTTAATTTATTGTTCTTTATTTAGAAAGGGTTAAATATGAAAAATTTATTATTTGTATTGATCATTACTTTATTTGTGCAATCATGTGCTCCTTTAGTTAGCACTGTTGGAATGGTTTCTCTCGGAGCTGCATCTAAAGAAAAGGGGATAGGCACATCTCTAAACGATAGCCTTATAAAAACAAAAATATCTAATTTGATTTATAAATATAATAAAGATTTAATAGCAGACACAAAAGTTGTTGTTAATAATGGTTCAGTTTTATATACAGGAAAATTGAGTAATCCAAACGACAAAATTGAATTAACAAAGTTAGCTTGGAATATAAGAGGTGTTAAAGAAGTTAACAATGAAATACAAGTAACTGATACATCTTCTTTGAAAAATATTGCAAGAGATATAGCTTCAATGGGTGAAATCAGAGCACGAATAATGGCAGACAAATCCATAAATAGTATTAATTTTTCAATAGATGTAGTTAATGACACAGCTTACATTAGTGGTGTTGCTACTAATGAACTTGAGATGAACCTAGTAAAAAATCATGCTTCAAGCGCAAGATTTATTAAAGAAGTCTACAATTATATTATACTTAATAAAGATACAAGATGAGTCGTAATCTTAATATAGCATTCTTAATGGATCCATTGGAAACATTGGATCTTAAGGGCGACACAACTTTTGCTCTTGCTATAGAAGCTCAAAGACGAAAACATCATATAAGTTTTTTTAAACCTGAGGATTTGATATTCAGCAATAATGATGTGTTAGCAAACATATGTGAATTAGAGTTGTCTGAATCTAACAATTTATATGATTTTAAATATCATAGTACATTTATAAAACCATTATCAAAATATGATGTAATTATGATGAGACAAGATCCTCCTTTTAATATGGCTTATATAAGTGCAACTCATATTCTCGAAAAACTTTCAAATTCTACATTAATTGTAAACAACCCTTTTGAAGTTAGAAATTCCCCAGAAAAAATCTTTGTTACAAATTTCTCACATTTAATGCCAAAAACATTAATCAGTCGCAACATCGATGCTATTAAAGAATTTCGGAACCAGTTCAAAGACATCATTATAAAGCCACTATATGGAAATGGTGGACAAGGTATATTTCACATTCTTCCAGAAGATGAAAATTTAAATTCAATCTTAGAGATGTTTTTTAATCAAAACAAAGAACCATTAATGATACAGGAATATTTGAAAGACGTCAGAAACGGAGATAAAAGAATTATTTTATTGAATGGAGAGGCAGTTGGCGCAATTAATAGAGTTCCAAAATCAGGTGAAAGTAGGTCAAACATGCATGTTGGAGGAAAACCTGAAAAGACAGAATTAACTGAAAGAGATAAATTTATATGTAAAGAAATTTCACATTCTTTAATAAAAAAAGGTCTTTATTTTGTTGGGATAGATATAATTGGTGACTACATCACTGAAATAAACGTAACTTCTCCAACTGGAATAAGAGAGATAAAAAAATTGGACTCAATAGCGATTGAAGAAATGTTCTGGGATTTCATCGAGAAAAAATTAGAAATTTGAGACTTAACCAATCATTCTCCCTAAATTTTCTCCTCCCAAAAGATGAACATGAAAATGAGGTACGTCTTGATTACCGTTGTTTCCTGAATTTGTAATAATTCTAAACCCTTCTTTTTCAACTTTATAGTGCTCAATAACTTCATTAACCAGTTTCCAAAAACTTTCATGTTCTATGTTTGAGGCATTTTTTGTAAAGTCATAAAAATTGATATAAGGGTTTTTGGGAATTACTAATATATGAATTGGGGCTTGAGGATTAATATCAGAAAACGCCAAAGCAAATTCGTTTTCTAATATTTTATTGCAAGGAATTTCAGATCTTAATATTTTGGCAAATATATTGTCTAGATCATATAAATTATTCATTCTACACCTCTATTTTTTTTTTCTTCAATCCCAGATATTAGCTTTCTAGAAGACAACTCTTCCCAAATTTCCTCTGGGTTAATACCCAAAGAAACCCATATAACTAAAATATGATAAATTAAATCTGCAGATTCTTTTATTGTACCTTCTTTGTTGTTTTTAATAAAGTCTATAATTAGTTCTGATGATTCTTCACCAATTTTTTTAGCTAGCAATTCAGGATTTTTTATCAAATGAGATGTATATGATATTTTTTCACTAGATTTTTTTCTTTGTATTAAAGTGTTAAATAATTCTTTAATGATTTGTTCATTCATTTTAATTTTCACAATCTCTTACAAGTATCCCATTTTTAGACATTTCATCTTTTACAGATTTTATTGTATGAATACCATAATGAAAAATAGATGCAGCTAGAACTGCCGATGCGCCAGCTTTTAACACGACCTCAACCATGTCTTTAGGGCTTCCAGCTCCTCCTGATGCAATCACAGGAATAGAAACATTTTTAGAAATTAAATTTGTTAGTTTTAAATTGTACCCTTTTTTTGTTCCATCTGATTTCATTGATGTTAATAAGATTTCACCAGCTCCATTTCTTACACCCTGTTTTGCCCATTTAAGGGCATCTATGTTTGTTTTTTTTCTTCCTCCGTGAGTTGTTACTTCATAACCACTAGGCATTGATATATTTTCTATGGCATCAATTGCTAAAACAACACACTGGTTTCCAAATTTGTCTGAAGATTGTTTTATTAATTTTGGGTTATAAACCGCAGATGAATTTATTGATACTTTATCCGCTCCAGAGTTTAATAAGTCCCTAAAATCAGAAAGATCATTTACACCTCCTCCAACAGTAAGTGGAACAAAACAAGTCTCGGCTGTTTTAGAAATTACGTTAAACATAGCTCTCCTTTTTTCATGAGTAGCAGAAATATCTAAAAAACAAATCTCATCAGCACCTATTGTGCTATATTGCTTTGCTTGTTCTACTGGATCACCAGCATCTTTTAAGTTAATAAAATTTATTCCTTTAACTGTTCTTCCATTGTGCACATCTAGACATGCTATTACCCTAGTTGAAAGCATTAGATTTTGCCTCTTTTATTTTTTGTAACGCCTCTGAGAATGTAAACTTTTTATCATACAATGCCCGTCCAACTATCACCCCTTTTACTCCATTTGAAAACTCTTTGGCTAATCTTGAAATATCATTTAGTGATGAAACTCCCCCTGAAGCAATAACAGAATGAGGAATTGATTTGGCAAAATTTACTGTTTGTTCTAGGCTTACGCCTTTTAAACTCCCATCTTTAGTTATATCAGTGTATATCACAGAACTAACAATAGAAGAATTCAGATCTTTAATTAAGTCTACAGCAATTATATCTGATTGTTTTTTCCAACCGTGAGAGGCAATTTTTCCATTTCTGACATCTGCACCGACGACAATTTTTTTTGAGTACATTTCGTCGAGCTGATTAATAAAATTTGGATTTTCAAGAGCCAATGTGCCCAAAATTACTCGGTTAACTGAATTCTGTATCCAAAAATCAATATCGTAAATATTTCTTATACCCCCGCCTAGTTGAATTTTTACTTTGTTTTGAAGTTTGTGCAAAATTTCTTCAATTACTCTTTTATTTATATTTTCTCCAGCAACTGCCCCATCTAAATCAACAATATGCAACCACTCTGCTCCTTGATCAACAAACCACATAGCTTGATCTAATGGATTATTATTATAAACTGTTTCTTTTTCCATTTCTCCAAAAAGAAGTCTAACGCATTTTCCATCTTTAATATCAATGGCGGGGTATAATGTAAAAAAGTTATCTTTCATTATTTAAG
>CACHVW010000020.1 GCA_902583415.1 uncultured SAR116 cluster alpha proteobacterium
ATTGACAATCCTCCAAGAGCTTTCAATAAAAACTTAACTCTAAAGTTTGACATGAAAAACTTCAAACTTCCTCCTCTTTTTAAATGGTTAAAAGATAAAGCAAACTTATCTATTTTTGAGTTAACTAAAACATTTAACTGTGGAATTGGCTTTTTAATTTTTGTAGATAAAAATGATGCTCAAGAAATAATAAATGATATTAATAAAATTGGTTATAATGCTTTTCTAATTGGATCTATGGTTGAAAATAAATATGAAAAAAATGTTGTTTTTGATGGATGGAATTTTTAAAAAATTAATTTTGTTAATATATTAATGAATAATAAATTTTAAGTTATCTTTTACAATAAAAAAATAGGAAAAAAAATGGTTAATAAAACTGATAAAGAAACTAAAGAACATAAGCAATTTTATGAAAATTTTTTAAAATTTACAACATACAGCACAATTGTGGTAATAGCTATTGTTGCATTAATGGCCATTTTTTTAGTCTAGTATTAATTTAATTAACTAACTCAATATTTGCAAAAAAGAAAGATATCTCATTCTGTGCATTTTCAAGACTATCTGATCCATGAACCGAGTTTGCCTCAATACTTTCAGCAAATTCTTTTCTTATAGTACCCTCTTCAGCATCGTCTGGATTAGTTGATCCCATAACATCCCTATTTAATTTTACAGCGTTATCGCCTTCTAATACTTGAACAACAACAGCACCTGAAATCATAAAATCCACTAAATCATTAAAAAAAGGACGCTCTTTATGAATTTCATAAAATGTTTCTGCCATAGATCTAGTCAATTGAAGTCTTTTTTGTGCAATGATTTTAAGGCCAGCATTTTCAATTTTGGCATTAATCAAACCCGTTAAATTTCTTTTAGTAGCATCCGGTTTAATTATTGATAATGTTCTTTCAACAGACATTTTTGTACTCCAAATAAAAGTTAATTAAATTGGTTCATAAAAATAATCAAGATATATTTAAATGTTTATATTTATTTAATCATTAATATTGCTTTATTAAATGGTACAACATTCTAACTCCCCATCCCACACCACCGGATGGAATAGAGGGTGTCGATTTATTTTGCCAAGTAACTCCTGCTATATCTAAGTGAGCCCATGGAGTTTTTTCTATATGTCTTTTTAAGAAACATCCAGCTGTTATCGATCCCGCACCAGGACCTCCAATATTTTTCATATCTGCGATTTCTGTTTTTATCAATTGATCATAATCATCATCTAATGGCATTACCCAAACTTTTTCACCTGTAATTTCTCCTGAATTAAAAATAGCTTCAGATATTTCTTTATCATTTGAAAACAAACCAGCTCTAATATTTCCTAATGCTACAATCATAGCCCCAGTTAAAGTTGCAAAATTAATCATAAATTTAGGTTTATATTTTTTTTCAGTCCAAGAAAGTATATCAGCTAATACAAGTCTACCTTCAGCATCTGTATTTAAAACTTCTATAGTTTGACCAGAATAAGATTTAACCACATCTCCAGGTCTTTGTGCATCACCATCTGGCATATTTTCAACCAAACCTATAACACCTATTAAATTATATTTTAACTTTGAGAGTGCAGCTGATTCTATAATGCCAGTTACAGTTGCTGCCCCACCCATATCCCATTTCATATCCTCCATTGACTTAGCTGGCTTCAAAGATAGGCCTCCAGAGTCAAAACAGACTCCCTTTCCTATAAATGCCATTGGTTTATTGGTTTTTTTGCCTCCTGACCATTCCATAACAACTACTTGGCTATCTTTTCTTGATCCTCGACCAACTGCAAGCAAAGCATCCATCCCAATTTTTTGAAGTTGTTTCTCATTATAAATTGTTACCTTAACGCCTATTTTCTTTAATTTTTTACATTCCTCAGCGAATGAAGATGGATATAAAATATTTGGTGGTTGCCATACTAAGTCTCTTGCTGTGAAAACACCCTTAGCAAGGTTTTGTATTTCAGAGATTTTATCCAAATTTTTATTTGGCTCGTTACAAACAAACACAACATTTTTTAAGTTTGTAATTTGTTTTATTTTGTTTTTTTTATAATTTTCGAATTTATATGAGCTTAGTAAAATTCCAAGAGCTAGTCTTTCATTGATAGAAATATTATTTTCATATATCTTTGCTAGAGAAGACCCTAAAGGTTTTATTTTATTATAAATTCTCCCACCTAACTCTTCTAAATATTTATATGTTAAATCCTTATCTAAAGTTTTTCTTTTTACTAAAAGAAAGTTTCCTTTTTCTGATCTTACTAAAATTGTATTTGATGAATCATCATTAATAATTTTTTTGAATAAATTTAATAAATCTTTTTGTGAATTAAAATTTTCAGATAACAAAATATTTTTCTCAGAATAAAACAAGACATTAATTTCGTTATCTTTAAGTTTAATACTACCCCTTTGTTTTTCAGATTTAAACTTTATGAATCTCTTATCATTAAACATTTTTTTTCCTTAAATTCAAATAGGACTATTGTAATAATATAATTTAGTTATAGTACTATTAATATTTTGAAAAAATTCAATATAAATCTTTGAGAAAGGCTTTGATGATTTTAACTTGGTACATTTTTCGACAAACATTAAGCAATGTCCTAATTTCTACTTTGGTTTTTGTAGGTATTATATGGTTAAGTCAATCCTTCAAAACTATAAAATTAATAATCAACAAAGGGGCAGGTCTATTAGAATTTTTTATTTTATCTGCATATAGTCTTCCAAGTTGGCTTTTGATAGCTTTACCATTTGGTACATTTGCAGGATGCATGATTTCATATTTAAAACTTCAAAATGACAAAGAAATAATAGTTATGAAATCAGCTGGCATAAATCCTTTGAATTTGAGCAAACCCGCTTTTTTTATTTCAATTTTGGTTTCAATAATTTTATTCATAATTTCACACTTTATTATGCCTAAAACTTATAAAAATTTTAAGATTTTACAAAATGATATCAGGAATAGTTCAGAAAGCTTAATTATTAGAGATAATATATTTATTGATTTAAACGAATTTCAAACTATTTTCATCAGTAATTTGTCTGAAAACAATCAGCTAGAAGAGATTTTTATTCAAGACAGAAGTGATCCTAAGTTCGTAGTTGAGTTTTTTGCAAAAAAAGGAAATCTTAATTTTGAAAATAATATAATACTGAGTATGCAAAATGGTACTAGGATTTCAACTGATTCAAGAGGCAAATCAACTATATTAAATTTTAAAAGTTACGATATTGAAATAAAACAGGAAAGTGATAAAACAACATCCTCAAGAGTAATAGAGTATAATGAATATAATTTTTTTGAGTTATTGAAAAAATCTAAAAACTCAAAAGAAATAAAAGGAAAATTATTAGCAGAGGCACATAGCAGAAACACAATTGTTTTTATGCCCTTAGTTTTTTGTATGATTGTAATGGTAATAATACTCAAGGATAGTTATTCAAGATTTTTCTCAATTTATAGAAAAACAATTGGAATTGGAGTTCTTGTTCTTATTCAAAGCCTTGTTTTGATTATTAAAAATGCTGTTCATTCAAATATCAATTTTTTACCTTTAATGTATATTTTTCCGATTTTAATATTAATAACCTGTATTTTTATAATTAGTAACAACAAGAAATATGATATATTTTCTCAACTTACAAATAAGGTTAACAAGTAGTGTTAAAACTTATTAATCATCCAATAATATTATATCGATATTTTACAAAGGATTTATTCAAATTTTTTCTTTTTTCATTATTTTTTTTGATAATTTTAATTTTTTTTATTGATTTAATTGAACTATTTAGAAGATCTTCAAATAAAATAGGAGTAAATCATCTATTGAGGGCAGATTTTACGGATTTGGCTGGGATGGCTTCTTTAAAAATAATAGGTAATATTCAAAAAATTTTACCATTTGCTGCATTGATTGGATCTATTGCATGTTTTAACCAATGGCGAAAAAAAAACTATTATGTTATCTCCAAAGCCTCTGGTGTTTCATTATGGAAAATTCTTTCACCAATTTTAGTGTGTTTCTTTTTTGTTGGGCTTTTTTCAATAATAGTTTTAAATCCATTTTCAACGTTAATGAATAAAAAGTATGAAAATTTAGAAACATTATTTTTTGGGAAAGTAAATATCCAAGAATTGTCATTTGATACTAAAGGATTTTGGATAAAGCATATCTCTGGGAAAAGAAATTTAATAATTAATGCTAATAAAATAGATGAAAAAACAAATACTTTATTTGATCTAAATATTTTTGAATATGATGATGCCAAAATTTTTAAAAAAAAAGTTAAAGCACAAAAGGGTAAATTTACTTCCCAAAAATTATTACTTTATAATGTACAATCAATTGATAAAAACTATAAAGTGACCAGTTTAAAAAAATTTTCATATTCAGTTAATTTTGATTCTAGTCAGTTAAGTGTAGCTACAAAAAAACCTGACAAAATATTTTTACTGGATTTTCCATATTACCTAATAAAAATGAAATCTTATGGTCTTAATATTTCTAAACATTTAGTCCATTTTTTTAAATTGATCTGCCAACCATTCTTAATTATTTCAATGATTTTACTTTCTGCATCCTTAATGTTAAGGAGTAATGAAAGAAAGATTGAAGTAGGGATAGTTTCACTTTCATTAGTTGTTGGTTTTAGTTTATACTTTGTAGGAGATTTTATTTTTGCATTAGGATTTTCAGAAAAACTCCCTCCACTATTAGCTGGATTTGGGCCGACACTAATAGGATTGTTTTCAGGTTGTTATTTAATAAGCGATATAGATGAAATTAAGTATGTTAAAAAAATATAATAAATTAAAGATGGTTATAAAATTTTTAAATTTAAAGTTTTTCTTTCTTATTATTTTCTTTGCTTCATATATATTTAAACACGCTTTTAGTGAAGAAAATTATATTGTTAATATTGTTAATAACATACCAATTACAAAAGTTGATATTCATAACAGAGCAAAGTTAATTTCAATATCTATTAATCAAAATTCAAAAATTAAAAATATAAAAAATTACTACAATCAATCTCTTCAAACTTTAATAAATGAAAAAGTCATTTTATCAGCTGGGAAAAAAATAAATAAAAATTTAACTTCAATTGTATCAAATCAAGCAAATCAAATGCTTTTGGCTGAGTTTGAGAATTCAAAACTAAAATTAGATCAATTTTTAAAAAAACATTCTATTTCAAAATCAGCATTGTTAGAAAAACACATAGCTCAATTAATATGGGGAATTGTTTTAAGAGATAAATATAAAATACAATTTTCTAGAATAGAAAAAAATATTGAACAAACACTTGACTCAAATGAGTATAGAAATAATGAAGATTTATATGACTTAGCTGAAATTGTAATCAATAGAAATAACAATAATATACTATTAAAAAAGATTAATTTTGCTCTTAAAGATGGTGCTAACTTTCTAGAAATTGCTAAACAGATTTCAATAAGTAGCTCTTCAAAATTTAACGGTAAAATTGGATGGAATACCTTTCAAAATTTACCTGAATATATTAAAAACATTGCTGCTATTAGAGGTTTTGGTAAGGGAACAGGCATTAATGAGGGTGAAATTTTTACTTTTCCTGATAAAGATAAAATCAAAATTATAAAAGTATTAGCTAAACGTCAAAAGGGAAAATTAAGTAAAAAAGAAGACATAATCTTACTTGCGCAATTGAGATTTCCAATTAATTTTCAAAAGAGAACTATAGCATACAAAAAAATAAAAAATAACTTAAATAATCTTTTATCAAACAAGAGCAATTGTGATGTATTAAAAGTTTTTGAAAAAGACAATAGTGAAAATTTAGATTTAAAGGTAATTAAATCAAGAATTGCAGATTTAAGTCCTAAAATAGAGAGTATTATAGAGAACATAAATTTTTTCGAAATATCAAAACCAATATTTCTTGGAAATAATGGATATACCTATGTTAAATGTGATAAAAAAGAAGCTAAACCGGATAAAATTAATTATAAGAAATTAAAAAAAACAAGACTGAATAAATACTTCTTAATATACAGTGAAAAACTAATTAAGCGTCTTAAAAATGACGCAAACATTTTAATTGTTGAAAAAATAAAATGAAGGCTGCTAAAGAAGTAATATTAATAACTGCTGGAGATCCAGCTAGCATATCAACAGAGATAACAATAAAAGCTATAGAATCTCATAGAATTAGTAAAAATATCAATTTAATTGCTATTACAGATCCAAAATTGGTTGAGGAATGTAAAAAATTAATAAATAGTAATATAAAAATTAATGAGATTAAAGATACAATCAAATTTTCAGATTTTAAAGAATATTGCTTTAACATCATCCCTATAAAAATCAATAACAGAATTAAATATGGAAAACCAGATATAGGAAATTTTTCCTTTACAAAATTTTCAATAATAAGAACTATAGAAATACATAACAATAGTATTGCTTCTGCAATTGTGACCAACCCAATTAACAAATATATCATGTACAAATCTGGATTTGATTTTGAGGGTCATACTGATTTTCTAGGATCACTATCTATAAAAAAGAAAAATCCAGTTATGATGTTAGTAACGAATGGACTAAAAACCCTGCCTTTAACAATACATGTTCCTTTAAAAATGGTAACTAAATTGATTACCAAAGAACTTATTAATACTAAAATAAAAATTGCAGTTGATGATCTAAAAACTTTCTTTGATATAAAAAAACCATCTATTATCGTTACAGGTTTGAATCCTCATGCAGGAGAAAATGGTGATTTAGGTGATGAAGAGATAAGGATAATTAAACCAGCTATAGAGGAATTAAAAAAACTTACCAATATATCTATTAATGGACCAATATCAGCAGATATTGCTTTCTCACCAAGCAAAAGATGTAACTATGATCTAGCTGTTTGTATGTACCATGATCAAGCACTTATACCTATCAAAACCTTAGATTTTTATAATGGTGTTAATGTTACATTAGGCTTAGATTTTATTAGAACATCTCCTGATCATGGTACTGCATTTGACATAGCAGGCAAAAATTTAGCTAATCCAGAAAGTTTAATTTCAGCAATTAATCTTGCTTATGAAATGGGTACTAATAAAAAAAATGTATAGTGAAATTAAAAATTTACCCACAATTCAAGAAACTTTAAAAAAAAATAAAGTAAAAATTAATAAAGCTTTAGGTCAAAATTTTTTATTTGATCTAAATTTAACAGACAAGATTGTTAAACAATCAAAGCCATTAGCATCGACTATTATAGAAATTGGTTCTGGACCGGGAAGTTTAACAAGATCTATTTTGAAAAATAAATCTGCAATTGTTTTTGCAATAGATAAAGACATTCAGTCTGAGAAAATGTTAAGTGAACTAAAAATGATTTATAAAGATAGACTAAACATAATTATTGATGATGCTTTACATTATCCTATCTGGAATTTAGGTAAAGCGCCAAGACAATTAATAGCAAACCTTCCATATAATGTAGGAACCAAAATGTTGATTACATGGTTGAGATATATTCAGAACTTTGATTTGCTTACCTTGATGTTTCAAAAAGAGGTTGCTGATAGAATAGTTGCAAAACCTGGTTCAAAAAATTATGGAAGGTTATCAATTTTAACAAATTGGTTAACTGAAAGTTCAAAATTATTTGATATTCCAAGCGAAGCTTTTATACCTAAACCTAAAGTTAAATCATCAGTAATACAATTAAAACCACTGAAAAAACCACTTTATGACGTATCATTTGAATCCCTTGAAAAAATAACTCATCTTGCATTTAGTCAGAAAAGAAAAATGCTTAAAACTAGTCTAAAAGAAATTAATGGTGAAAAAATTTTAGAAGATCTTAATATTTCTCCAAATTTAAGACCCGAAAATTTGTCAGTTATTGACTTTTGTAAAATAGCTAAAAAAATCAACTCAATTTAAAAATTAAATTAATTTTTCTATCGTTTTATTCAAATTTAACTGTCTATACCTTCTAAGTCTTTCTGAGAATAAAATTAGCTTAATTTGATCTACAGCTAGCTGAAGATCATTATTTACTATAACAAAATCATATTCTATATAGTGACTTATTTCTTTTTTTGCCTGAGACATTCTTTTTTTAAAATTCTCTTTATTTTCACTTGCTCTATTGCCAAGCCTATTTTCTAGTTCTTTCATTGATGGGGGTAAAATAAAAACTTTTACAACATCTTTTGGTAATTGTTTTTCAATTTGTCTTGTTCCTTGCCAATCAATATCTACAATTACATCAACACCTTTATTAATTTTTGAGACAACCTCTTGTTTTAATGTTCCATATAGACACCCAAAAACATTAGCATGCTCTAAAAATTGATTTTTTCTTAATAATAACCTGAACTCATCTTCATTTTTGAAAAAATAGTGTTTACCCTCAATTTCATCTTTTCTTTTTTTTCGTGTGGTTACCGAAACTGATAAATCAATATCACCAACTTCACCGATTAACTTTTTACATATAGTTGTTTTACCTGCACCAGAGGGTGATGAAATAATAAGTAATAAGCCTTTGTTAACGATATTAGACATTATTTATCCTTATTGATACTATCTTTCCATAGCTTAATATTTTTCTTATGTAAACTGTATGTTTTAGAAAATCTATGTCTTCCATTCCCATCGCTTACAAAATAAATATAATCAGTTTTCTTTATGAACTTTAACGCATTTAATGCATTTTCTCCTGGGTAGGATATTGGTGTTGGAGGTAAACCATGAAATTTATATGTGTTGTACGGATTAGTTGATTTTAACATTTTTCTTGTAATGTTTTTACCGTTAACTTTGAAACCATATGCTAGTGTTACATCTGATTGCAGTTTCATTTTATTATTAAGTCTATTGATAAATACACTTGCAACTAATTTACTATCGTCAATATGCTTAGATTCCTTCTGGATTATTGAAGCTAGTATTAATAATTCATTTTTATTCTTTAAGACAAAATCTTTTGGCTTTTCTTTCCAAACAGTATTTAATATTTTTTCTTGAGCTGTTTTCATTTGATTTAAGAGTTTGTCTCTAGGATAACCTAATTTAAAAAAATATGTGTCTGGTTTGTAAATACCTTCTTCTAACTTTATAATTTCTCCAGTCAAATACGGGTTTTTTAATAAATTATTTTTTAAATCAATAGCTGTAGATCCTTCGATTAATGTAAAGTTTCTAGTTAATGTTTTACCTATTTGTAAGATTTTTTGTATTTGAACAAGCGTAAGATTTTTAGGAATCAAATATTCTCCCGCCTTAGGAATAAAAGGTTTTTTATGGGACAAGGATACTAATTTCCAGTTTATATAAGAAATATTTATATTTTTTGTTCTAAGCTCAGATATTATTTGTTTTTGGCTAGTGTTTTTCTTCAATAAATAATAAGTCTCGTCAAAAACAACAACTTTGTTAGTTATTAAATCAAGATATATGTAAATTGAAGACAAAAGAGAAAAAAACAATACAAATAACAGGACAAACTTTTTTTTTAAACTCAATCTGAGCTTCCAATCACTAAACTTGCATTTGTACCTCCAAAACCAAAAGAATTCGAGAGTACATTTTTTATTTTTCTTTTTTTTGATTTAATCGGTACCAAATCAAAACCTAATGAATCTTTATCTGGGTTAACTAAGTTATTTGTAGGAGGAGCAATTTGATTTACAATTGATAATATTGAGTAAATAGCTTCAATAGCACCAGCTGCACCTAATAGATGCCCTGTTGCAGATTTAGTTGAACTAATACTAGTATTTTCTATTTTTTGTCCAAGAAGTCTGCTAATAGCCCTCAATTCGATTATATCACCTAAAGGTGTAGAAGTACCATGTGCATTGATGTAATCAAGTTCTGTAGCACTTATACCTGCATCTTTAATTGCTGATAACATTGCTCTGAAACCACCATCTCCATTTTCAGCTGGAGCTGTTATATGGTGAGCATCGCCTGACAAACCATAGCCTTTTATTTCTGCATATATTTTTGCACCTCTTGCAAGAGCATGTTCTTTTTCTTCAAGGACAAGTACCCCAGCACCTTCTCCCATAACAAAGCCATCTCTGTCTTCGTCCCAAGGTCTAGAACTATGTTTTGGATTATCATTAAAATTAGTGCTTAATGCTCTTGCGGCAGCGAACCCTGCCATACCAATTCTACAGCAAGCTGCTTCAGCTCCACCTGCAATCATTACGTCTGCATCGCCATAACGGATAATCCTTGATGCATCACCAATAGCATGAGCTCCAGTTGAACAAGCAGTGACAACAGAATGGTTTGGACCTTTAAAACCATATTTAATACTTACTTGACCTGATAATAAATTTATAAGTGCAGAAGGTATGAAAAAAGGACTAACTTTCCTTGGTCCTTTAGAATTTAAAAGCTCAGTTGTGTTGGAGATAGTTTCAAGACCTCCAATGCCAGAACCAAGTATTACACCCGTTCTATTCTTTTGATTTTCATTATTTGGAACCCAGCCTGAATCTTCAACTGCTTGAGCAGCTGAAATAAGACCGTAAGCTATAAACCTATCAATTCTTTTATACTCTCTTGGTTCTATCCAGTCATCAATACTTAAACCACCTTCAGGATCATCACTCTTTTTTGGTATTTGTCCTGCAATTTTACAAGGTAGGTCTGAAACGTCAAAATTATCAATTTTATTTATACCAACAAAGCCAGATATAATTCTTTTCCAATTAGTATCTGTTCCTAAACCTAAGGGAGTTAATAATCCTAACCCAGTAACTACAACTCGACGCATAAAAGGCTCCTAATTATAACTCGAGCAAACAATATTAGGTAGATTAGCTATTTGTATCTATAAAATCTATTGCATCTTTAACAGTTTGAATTTTTTCAGCCGCATCATCAGGAATTTCACATTCAAACTCTTCCTCAAAAGCCATAACTAATTCTACTGTGTCTAAGCTGTCAGCACCCAGATCATCTATAAAACTTGCACTTTCAACGACTTTTGATTCATCTACACCAAGATGTTCAACTACAATTTTTGTAACTCTACCAGCTGTATCACTCATTAAAAACCCCTTAAATAAATGTAATTCTCTTTTGAACTCGAGTAACACAAATATGTAATCATGCCAAGCATATAATTAACTGATGAACAAAAAATTATATCATGCTCATCCCACCGTTTATGTGTAATGTAGCTCCTGTGATGAAACTTGCCTCATCACTAGCTAAATAAATGCACCCATTTGAAATATCTTCTGGATTACCCAGTCTATTAGCAGGAATTTTAACAATTATTTTATTTTTTTGTTCATCTGTTAGTTTGTCTGTCATTGGTGTAGATATAAATCCCGGGGCAATAAGATTACAAGTTATTCCTCGTGCAGCCACCTCTAAAGCTATAGATTTTGTAAGGCCTGATAAAGCTGATTTAGAAGCTGAATAGTTGGCTTGACCTGGATTACCAGTAAAACCTACTATAGAACTAATAAAAATAATTCTTCCAGATTTTCTTTTTATCATACCTTTTATAACTTGCCTTGTAAGCCTCATGCTAGCAAACAAGTTTACATTTAAAACATTTTCCCATTCTTCATCTTTCATCCTTAAAAAAAGATTATCTGCTGTAATGCCAGCATTGTTAATAAGTATATCTATATGACCAAAAGAACTTTCAGCCTCTGTTGCCAAAGATAAAATACTTTCTTTAGAAGTTAAGTCTGTTGCTATAGCTTTAGTATCGCCACCTAACTCTGAAGAGAGTTCATTAAGTATTTTTTCTCTAGTTCCTGAAAGGATAAGTTTAGCACCTTTTTCTTTCATTCTTTTTGCTATAGATTTTCCAATACCTCCCGTGGCTCCAGTTAATAAAACAACCTTGCCTGTTAGATCAAACATATCTTTACTCCATCAAAATTTATAGAGAAGTATCAAAATCTTCTGGATTTTCATAACTTTCGCTTAAAATATCTTTTACCATTCTTTTTGCAATTCCTGTAAGAACTTTTCCACTTCCTAATTCAGTTATTTTTTTAATACCTTGATTTTTTGCGAACTCCATCGTCTCTCTCCATTTTACAGTACCGGTAACTTGATCAATTAAATTTTTTCTTAATATTTTAGGATCTGTATGAGCTAATGCTGTAATGTTAGACACTATTGGAATTGAAGGTACATTAAATTTTAAGTTATTCAAAGCTTCTTCCATAATTACACGAGCAGGTTCCATCAATCTACAATGAAAAGGAGCACTAACTGGTAGTAAGATTGCTCTTTTAGCACCATTATTTTTGGCAATTTCAATAGCATCTTCAACTGCTTTTATATCTCCACTTATTACTACTTGACCATCTGCATTATCATTTCCAATATCACAAATTCCGTTAATTTGAGCTTTTTCAATAATTTCATTTGTTTGATTAATGCTAATTCCAATCAAAGCTGCCATAGCTCCCTTACCAACAGGCACTGCTTTTTGCATAGCTTCACCCCTTAATCTAAGTAAAATTGCACATTCTTTAAGCGAAAAAACTTTTGCAACTGTCATAGCTGTATATTCACCTAATGAATGTCCACAGGTAAAATCTGCTAACTGTTTTAAATTTTTATTTTCTAATTTGCTTAAAACTCTATATGCAGCTACTCCACATGCCATAAGTGCAGGTTGTGCATTAGTAGTTAATGAAATTTCACTATCTGAACCTTCCCACATAATTTTAGTTAAATTTAAGTTCAAAGCATCATTAACCTCATCAAAAACTTCTTTTGCTTCAGAAAAATTTTCCGATAGTTTTTTACCCATCCCAATTTTTTGAGAACCTTGTCCAGGGAAAACGATAAAGTTCATATTTATTCCTCGTTAATTATTAAAAATTTATAATTATTTATTGCATAATTTTTATAAACATTTATGTTCCACAAATAAATAAAATACTAGCATAAATCCTATTATTATTTATGTGCTCCTTTCCAGCAAATTTCTTGTTGGATAACCTGGGTATACCACCCAAAAAGCCAGAAGGAGAAAAAGATGGCATTATACGAAAGTGTAATTATTGGACGACAAGACCTAACACCTGGTCAATTTGAAACATTATTAGAAAAATTTACATCAGTTATTCAATCTTTTAAAGGCGAAATAAAAAAAAAAGAGAATTGGGGCATTAGAAACCTCGCTTATAAAATCAATAAAAATAGAAAGGGCCATTACATGCTTTTAAATATTGATGGCCCTCCAGAAGCTATTAAGGAATATGAACGCCTAATGAGATTAGACGAAGATATAATCAGATTTCTTACAATTAAAATTAAATCTATCGACGAAAAACCTTCGCCTTTAATGGTCAATAATTCTGACAGATCCAAAAATGAAACAACCAAAGATGAAAACTTTTCAACATCCGATAAGGAATAATTAAGGAATAATAATATGACACAATTAAACATAACAAGAGAGGCACTTCGAAAGCCTAATCAAAAAAGAAGAAAATCTTGTCCATTTGCAGCTCCTAATACTCCTGAAATTAACTATAAAGATCTAAAGGTATTGACAAGATACGTATCTGAAAGAGGAAAAATTATACCATCTAGAATTTCTGCTGTTTCAGCCAAAAGACAAAGAGAACTCTCTAAAGCCATTAAAAGAGCAAGGTTTTTAGCGTTAATGCCTTATGTTGTTGGTTAAAATCGGAGAATCAAATGAATATTATATTATTAGAACGTATTGAAAAATTAGGTCAAATAGGTGATTTGGTAACAGTTAAGTCTGGATATGCAAGAAACTTCTTATTACCACAAGGTAAAGCAGTATTTGCTTCTAAAGAAAACATTAAAATGTTTGAAGATAAGAAAGCACAGCTTGAAGGTGAAAATATTGAAAGAAAAAAAGAGGCTCAAAATTTAGCGAACACATTAAATTTTAAAGAAATAATTATAATAAGAGCTGCAAGTGAATCTGGTCAATTATATGGTTCTGTTTCAACTAAAGATATTGCTCAAGAAGTAACAAATTTAGGTTTATCAATCAATAAGTCACAGATTGTTTTAAATAAAACACTTAAAACCTTATCATTTGAAGATGTATCAATAAAACTTCATCCAGAAGTATATGTGAAATTAAAATTAAATATAGCTAGATCAGCTGAGGAAGCAAAAGAACAATCAAAATCTGGTAAGGCTATTATTACGACAGAAATAACTGGGGGAGATATAAGATCAGAAAGAGCACAAAAAGATGCAAAACGTTTTGAAAAGAAAAACAATAATTTAAAAATCGATAAAGCCCCGAAGGAAGTTCTAAAATCAGAAAATACCGATACTTCAAAGAAACCACAAAATAAAGTTCTAGATAAAAATAAGACAGAAAAAGAAGATAAAGAAGAAGAATAAATTATAATCTTGTTTTTTATTGATAGATAAATAAAGATTAATCTCCATTGCCTTCAGGAGATGATATTATGGATGATAGTTTAGTCGATGACTACGTTAATTCTAATGAAATAACAAAAAATAAAAATGTAATGCCTCAAAACCTAGAGGCTGAACAAAGTCTTATAGGTTCAATATTAATTGATAATAAGATTTTAGAAGATCTACCTACAAATTTTAGTTCTAATTATTTTTTTGATCCTCTGCATTCCAATATTTATGATGCCAGTCTTTCATTAATAGATAATGGACGTTTAGCAGATCCTTTGACATTAAAAAACTATCTTAATGATAATAAACATAATTTAGATATTGATATTGAACAATATCTTATAGACTTAAGAGATGGTGTTTTATCTATAAGCAAAGCTAGATTTTATGCCGAAGAAATACGTAATTGTTATATAAGAAGATGTTTAATAGTCATAGCTGATGAATTAATTCACAAGGCAAATCATCCTAATGTTGACACCACTCCTGATCAAGAGATATCGAATACAGAAGAGAAATTATATAATCTAGCTGAAAAAGATCAAATTAGTTCGGGACCATACGATTTTAAAACAGTTCTAGCTAGTACAACTAAACAAATTAATTCAGCTTACAAGAGAAAAGGTAAATTATCTGGAATTGATACTGGATTTTCTGGAATAAATCGTCATTTGGGAGGCTTGAATAAATCAGACCTTATTGTTTTAGCTGGAAGACCTGCGATGGGAAAGACAGCTTTAGCTACAAATATTGGTTTTAATGCAGCTAAAAGTAGTACATCAGATAAAAATGAAGCAATATTAATATTCTCATTAGAAATGTCAGCTGAACAATTAGCTCATCGAATACTTGCAGAGCAGTCTACTATAGACTCTCATAGATTAAGAAGTGGTGATATTAATGATGATGAGTTTTCAAAACTTGTTGTTACTCAAAATAATATACATAGCCTACCTTTTTTCATTGACGACACTCCTGCAATCTCTGTTAGTCAAATTGCATCAAGAGCAAGAAGATTAAAAAGAACAAAAGGATTGGGCTTAATTATAATTGATTATATTCAATTAATCCAAGGATCAAAGGCCAGTGAAAGTCAAGGCAGGGTCCAAGAAATATCTAATATTACTAGAGGCTTAAAATCATTAGCCAAAGAATTAAATGTTCCTATACTAGCTTTATCTCAATTAAGTAGGGCTGTTGAACAAAGAGAAGACAAACGGCCTATACTAGCAGACTTAAGAGAATCAGGGTCCATAGAACAAGATGCTGATGTTGTAATGTTTGTATATAGAGAAGAATACTATCTTGATAAGAGTGAACCAACTCAAAGAGAGAATGAAAATCAAGAAAGTTTTAATGAAAGATTTATAAAATGGCAGGATAGAAGAAGCGCTGCCGAGGGAAAGGCAGAAATTATCATTTCTAAACAACGCCATGGACCAACAGGTATTATCCAGATACAGTTTGAAGCTAAACTTACAAGGTTTATGGACTTAATCCAAAATGAACGTTTACCAGACCAAATCTATTAGTAAAATTATTTAAACTTGTTTATTATCTTTTTATGAAATCTATTCTAAAAATTTCTCTTGATGATATTCAATATAACTGGAAATTAATAAACAACGCCTCTAATGGAAAAGCAGCAGCAGTTGTAAAAGCTAATGCTTATGGAATGGGTATGATAGATGTAACTAGGGCATTATTAAAATCTGGATGTAATTATTTTTATGTAGCAAATATTTTTGAAGGATTAAAACTTAGAAAAAAATTCAACTCTAATAAAATATCAATTGCTATTTTTGAAGGTTATTTGGAAGGCAATCAAAAAATTTATGCTGAAAATAATTTAACCCCAATATTAAATAACCTTGAACAATTGAAAAGATTAAATAATTTTTCAACAGGATTAATAGAACAAAAAGCTATTATTAATATTGATACTGGAATGAATAGATTGGGTTTAAGTAAGAAAGAGAGAGATTTTTTAATTAATAATAGAGATTTATTGAATAATATAAGAATTGATTACATTATGTCTCATCTTTCAAATGCAAATGAAAATGAAAGTAAAATTAATTGGCTTCAACTTAATGAACTCAAAAAATTTTCTATCAACTTTCCAAATGTAAAAGTTAGTTTTGCAAATAGTCACGGAGTAAAACTTGGATTAAATTTTTGTTTTGATCAGACAAGACCTGGTATTGGTTTATATGGAATAGATAATTTTGGTAAAAATTTTTATTTTAATTCAAAAAAATTAAAGTTCCCCCTAAAATTATATGCTCCAATTATTCAAATAAAAGAAGTAAATGCTGGTGAAAAAGTTTCATATGGCGGAATTGATATTTTAAAAAGAAGTTCAAAACTTGCTACAATTGGATTAGGTTATGCTGATGGTTGGTTGAGATTATTAAAGCCTAATAGTGTTTTTTTTATTGAAAATGAAAGGTGTAAAATTGTTGGTAATATAACTATGGATAGTTTTGTTCTAGATATTACTGATGTTAAAAAAAACAAGCTCAAAGAAGGAGATTATATTTGTTTATTAGATAATTCTAATATTGAACATATACTCAAAAATAATAACATAATAAGCTATGAACTATTAACACTTATGGGTGATCGTTTACATAGAAATTATTAGCTCTCATAAATTTTAATAAAGGTGATTAAATTTGCTTAATTTTTTTTTAGAGTTTCTTGGCGCGACAGGAAAAAAATTTATTAATTTTGTCGCAAATATTGGACATTTTTTTATTTTTTTTGGCAGTGCTATCTATTGGGTATTTAAACCACCTTGGTATTTGAAGAAAATTTTTCAACAAATAATAGATATAGGATACTTCTCATTACCTGTGGTAGGTCTAACTACTTTTTTTTCAGGTATGGTTCTAGCTCTACAGACATATAACGGCTTTACTGACTTTAATTCAGAGACTACGGTTGCAAGAATAGTTTTAACCTCAATCACAAGAGAATTAGGCCCCGTATTGACAGGTTTGATGGTAGCAGGTCGTATCGGAGCAAAAATGGCTGCAGAAATAGCAACAATGAGAGTTACTGAACAGATAGACGCATTGGGAACATTAGGTACAAGACCTATGCAATATTTAATAGCACCTAAAATAATTGCATCCTTAATTTGTATACCTCTTTTAGTTTTAATTGGAAATACAATTGGTATTTTAGGAGGTTATGTAATTGCCATTTACAAACTTAATTTTAATCCAAGTCTATATCTATATGCAACAATGGAATATTTACAGTTAATTGACATTATACAAGGTACTGTAAAGGCTGCTATTTTTGGCTTAATAATCTCAATGGTGAGTTGTTATTTTGGATACAATGCTAGCAAAGGAGCTGAAGGAGTTGGGTTTGCAACAACATCATCAGTAGTTATTTCATCTGTGATGATTTTAACAAGTACATATATAATAACAGCATTATTTTTTGGTTAAAATATGGAAAAAAGAAATAACAAAAAAGTCATAATAAAGGTAAGTAATTTATCAAAAAGCTTTAATAACAATATTGTTCTCAAAAATATAAATTTTCAATTACTTGAAGGTGAATCTTTAGCAATTATTGGCGCATCTGGTTCAGGAAAATCTGTACTTTTAAAAAATATAATTGGCATATTACAACCTGATAAAGGATCAATTGTAATTAATGACACGGAAATGGTAAATTTACCTAGAAATTTAAAAGAAAAACTTTTGCTAGATCTTGGAATTACTTTTCAACATGGTGCTTTATTTGATTCTCTTAAAAATTGGGAAAATATAATTTTTAAAACAGCTAATAAAGAAAAAATAAATAACAAACAAGGTAAACAACTAGCATTTTCAATAATTAAACAACTTGGACTGCAACCTAAAATCTTAGATCTATATCCCTCTGAAATATCAGGTGGGATGCAAAAAAGAGTTGCAATTGCTAGAGCAATTTGTGGGAATCCAAAAATTTTATTATTTGATGAACCTACCTCTGGATTAGACCCTGTAACAGGAAGTTTAATAGATCAGTTAATTAAAACAGCTGTAAAAACAGTTGGAGGAAGTGCGATTACAATTACACATGATATGGCATCAGTATGCAGAATTGCTGACAAGGTTATCTTAATTGATAAGCAAACAATTTCATGGACTGGCACACCAAAAGAAATGTTCAACTCTACGAACAAAAAAATACAAGAATTTATCAAACCAATTAATTCTGAAATATTTTTTAAATGATAAAATCAAAAAAACAATTTATTTGTCAATCTTGTGGAAATACTTATTCAAGATGGATAGGTAAATGCGAACAATGTAATCAATGGAATACAATAATTGAAGAAAATAATTCTAAACCCTCTGTGGTTTTATCCAAATCAAAAGGAAAAAGAATAAACTTTGAAAAGTTGAATGATGTAAATTACGAATATTCTAGAATTAAAACTAATGTTAATGAGCTAGATAGAGTTATAGGAGGTGGATTTGTTCCAGGCTCCGTCACTCTAATTGGTGGAGACCCTGGGATTGGGAAATCTACTTTATTATTGCAACTCGTAGACAAACTATCTGATCAAAAAGAAAAATGTATTTATATTTCTGGGGAAGAAAGTTTATATCAAATAAAAATGAGAGCTGATCGTTTAGGTGTTAATAATAATGATATAGAATTTGCTTCAATCACAAATGCCTCTGACATTGCCATCACAATAAATTCCGAAAAAAAACGATGTGTATTAGTAATTGACTCTATACAAACTATGTATTTACCTCAATTAGACAGTTCACCTGGAACAGTATCACAAGTAAGAGCTAGTGCACATGAATTAATACTCGCTGCAAAAAAAACAAATACTATACTAATTTTAATAAGTCATCTTACAAAAGATGGGGCTATAGCTGGACCAAAAGTTCTTGAACATATGGTTGATACTGTCTTATATTTTGAAGGCGATAATAATTTTCAATATAGAATTTTAAGAAGTTTTAAAAATAGATTTGGAGCTAACAATGAAATAGGTGTGTTTGAAATGCTTAGTAATGGTCTTAAAGAAATTGTAAATCCCTCTGCAATTTTTTTGTCAGATAGACAAAAAAATATATCAGGAACTTCAATTTTTGCTGGATTAAAAGGTAATAGACCTGTTTTAGTAGAAATTCAGGCATTAGTTACACATTCTACACTAGCAACTCCAAGAAGAGTAATAGTAGGTTGGGACATATCAAAGCTCGCAATGTTATGTGCAGTTTTAGAGGCAAGGTGTAAAATACATCTCTCCAATATGGACATATTTTTGAATATTGCAGGAGGTATAAGATTATTTGAACCAGCTGCGGATTTAGCTGTAGCAGCAGCTATAATTTCTTCTGTTAAAAACATTCCCTTATCTTTTTCCAGTGTGTTTTTTGGTGAAGTTGGCCTCTCAGGAGAAATTAGGAAAGTTAATCAGCCAGAATTAAGAATTAAAGAGTCATCTAAATTAGGTTTTAACAAAATTAATCTTCCTACTAAACAAAAAGTTATAATTAATGAGGATATGCGTTATAACAATCTTAGAGTTTTGAATGACCTAGTAGAATTAATTAATAAAGATAATAAAAACTGATGGAATATTTTAATAATTTATATTTTAATATAATCGATATTATTGTTTTTGGAATTATTCTTACATCTTGCATAGTAGCTACTTTAAGAGGATTTGTTAAAGAATTATTTAGTATTATTTCTTGGATTTTGTCTTTAATTGTGGCATTTAATTTCTTTGTAAAGTTTAAAGTAAAATTGTTAGATCATATATCACAAGAAATAATTGTAGATTTTCTTGCTTTTGGTTTTCCATTTTTGGGAACTCTAATTTTATCTAGTATAATCTCAAGTTGGTTATCCCCCAAATTTGATGTAAATGGAGTTTTAATTTTTGATAAAATTTGTGGGTTTGTTTTTGGTGCCTTTAGAGGTTTTTTACTAATTCTTTTATTCTATTTAGGATTTTTATATTTAATAGGTAAAGAAAAAAATTTACCTAATACGCTTCTTGAAGCATATTCATTCAAATATATAAATTTTTCTGCTGAATTGTTGGTAGAGTTTTTCAATCATAAAGAATTAAAATTTGATAATCAGAAGGAAAAAGAATTGTAAAACAAAGAATTCTAGGAAAACATTATGTACTGTAAAATAAATGATAAGTTTAAAGATGAATGTGGAATATTTGGTATATTTGGAACAAAAGAAGCGTCTGTTCTAACGACTTTAGGGCTTCATTCACTTCAACATAGAGGTCAAGAAGGTGCAGGGATAGTAAGCTTTGATGGAAAAGCTTTTCATTCAGTACGTAAACAAGGTTTAGTAGGAGATAATTTCAACAACAAGGATATTTTGTCTAAACTTCCTGGTAAGACAGCCATAGGCCACGTACGATACTCTACGACCGGTGAGTCAAAACCTGAAAATCTTCAACCTTTTTTTTGCAAATTTAGCCATTGGCGGCTTTGCATGCGCACATAATGGAAATTTAACAAACACTTATTCAATAAAAAAACAATTGGTTGAAAGTGGCTCTATTTTTCAAACTTCATCTGATACTGAAATTATTCTTCAATTAGTTGCACGATCAAAAAAGAAAAAAATAATTGATAAGCTAATTGATACACTCCTTCAAATAAAAGGGGCTTATTCACTTGTAATCTTAACAAATAAAAAACTTATTGGGGTAAGGGACCCTTTTGGAATTAGACCTTTAGTTTTAGGTGATAAAAATGGTTCTCCTGTGTTAGCTTCAGAAACCTGTGCTTTAGATATGATTGGAGCAAAGTATATACGTGACATAGAAAACGGTGAGATAATTGTGATTACCGAAGGTGGAATGGAGTCTATCAAACCTTTTAAAAAAACCCCTGAAAGGCCTTGTATATTTGAGAGAATTTATTTTGCAAGTCCTGATAGTATAATAGAGAATAAAACAGTTTATACTTATAGAAAAGCTCTTGGGGAACAACTAGCTATTGAAAATAATATAATTGCAGATGTAGTTGTCCCAATACCAGATTCAGGAGTTTCAGCGGCTATCGGATTTTCACAAAATTCAAAAATCCCATTTGAACTTGGTATAATTAGAAGTCACTATGTTGGTCGTACTTTTATTGAGCCCTCGCAAACCATTAGACAATTTGGAGTAAAACTCAAACATAGTGTTAATAGATCATGTATTGAAAATAAAAAAGTTATTTTAATTGATGACTCTATAGTTAGAGGAACTACAGCAAGCAAAATTGTTAAAATGGTTTATGAAGCAGGGGCAAAGGAAGTTCATTTAGGTATCTCATGCCCTCCAATTTTACACCCAGATTTTTATGGTATTGACACACCTAGCTATAATCAATTGATTGCTTATCAATCTAGTTTAAAAGAAATGACAAAATTAGTTGGAGCTAAATCCTTATTTTTCCTTTCATTAAATGGCACCTATAAAGCAATGGGGTGTGAAAAAAGAAACTCTGAGACACCTCAATTTACTGATCACTGTTTTACAGGTGAATACCCAATAGATGTAACTGAAATTTTGAAACTTAATAGATAAACTAATGAATAAAAATAAAAATATTGCACTTATTACAGGAGCAGGAAGTGGCATTGGGGCTGCAACAGCCATTGTACTTGCAAAACATGATTACCATACAATTATAACCGGAAAATCACTATCTAGTCTTGATAAAACCGAAAAAACAATTGTTGATAATGGTGGTTCATGTACTTTAATTAAACTCGATATGAATGATTTTACTGGAATTGACAAATTAGGCTTAGAAATATTTAAAAGATGGAAAAAATTAGATATATTAATCTCAAATGCCGCAATTCTAGGAACACTAGGACCTATACATCACCAGAGTAATGATGAGTTTATTGATGTACTTAATGTAAATTTAGTAAGCAATCACAGACTAATTCGATCTTTCGAGCCACTATTAAAAAATAGTGATAAACCTAAAGCTTGTTTTCTATCGTCAACAGTAGCTAATGAAGTAAGACCCTTTTGGGGGGGCTTATGCTGTTTCTAAGGCATCACTTCAACACATGGTAAAAATATGGTCTACGGAGAATAAAAATAATAATTTGTCAATTTCAATAATAAATCCTGGAAAGACAAATACAAAGATGAGAAAACAGGCAATGCCTGGTGAAAATAGTAATAATCTACAAAAGCCAAAGGACGTGGCAGAAAAAATAAAAGATATTATTTTTTCAAATAAAATTTATAAAGGTGAAGTAATTGATTTAATAAGATTTAAATTAGATTAATCTTCAATTAACACTGGCTCCAAATAAGAGAAATGAAAATCAATTTTTTCATCAAATTTTCTAGCAATCTCTTGAGCCTCTTTATCGCTTCGAGCACAAAAACTCAAACTTAATCTATAATTGTTTAGCCTATAAAAATATCGTAAAAGTTCTATTTGACTATTACCAATATACCAAGATTTTAATATCCAACCTATGAAAAACAACCATGGAGAAATCATAAATAGCATGATGTAAAAGACCATTGTAATAAAAAACAAATTCCACAACCTGTTTTGTAACATCCATAAAGGTGGAGCAATACTTGCAAGAATTGAAGGCATTGTATTTAGTAATATTGCAGTACGTCCAGGTTTTTTATAAACTTCAAATAAAAAATAGAATTCATCTTTTTGAAAATGATCATTTATATTTGAAATTTTTAACTCTGGTATTTTTTCAGATGTTATGTTTTCGCAAATCACTCCTAAAGAACCATAAACAAAAGTATTAAAAAAAACTCCATCTCTAAATAGAGTAATTACTTTTTTTTCTTTTATTTCAGATAATTCCTTAGATAGTTGCTCATAACTTTTATGAACCATTTCACCATCAAGAGCTATAATAACATCACCCTCTTTGAGCTTCATCATAAAAGCATTTGATGATGTTCTTATTGATTTAATCTGTAAAAATGATTTTTCAGTTACAATTTCTTCATCCATTTTGCCAAACTCACTATATAAACAAGATTAAATTATGGGTATTTAATCCTACTAGTTTTATCCGCTATCTTACTCAATACATTATTATTTTGTTTTAAAAGCTTTGAAATTTGTTGTGCTTGAATTGCTTGATTAGCTACAATTTTTTTGTAGATAGCTTTATTACTGATTTGTTTAATAACCTTAGAAATAGCTTTGTTATTAGATTTATTTAACTTTTCTATATTTGAAGTAAGTTTATTATTATTTTCTATACTTGCTTGCGAGTTTTTGCTCAATTCATCTACAAGAGTGCTTGTAATTAATTGTAATTCTGCAACTGTATTTTTGTTAGATGTTTGAACTCTTTTTTCAATTTTATCAAGGGTAACAACTAATTTCTTGTTAATTTCAAGTAAATCTCCTTGTTTTTTTATAGCAGTATCTAGGTTTTTTAAAGAAGCGTTTACCCCATCGACATTCTCTGCAAAAACAACTAGTGCCTCCCTACTTGTTTCTGTCATGTTAGTTAATTTATCTGAGGATTGCATAAATAAAAAGGCACTAACAGTTATAACAACCAAACCTGATATAATAGACGATAAAAATACAATTGTAGTATATTTATGGATTTGTTTCACTTTAGCCTCCAATTTTTCATGCGCTTTTTTAACTTTATTATATTCTGATGTTACATCAGTTGCGGCATCTGCTGCATCTAAAGCTAATTTGATGCTTTCTTGAACAGCTTCCATTTTATTATCCATTTTATTTTTCCTATAGTTTTAAACTAAACAAACATAAAATTATAAATTCTTTTCTTTTCTATATGCACATTCCATACCAGTTGTACTAAACACTTCCAATGAAGGTAAAAATTTAGAAATAAAACCAAACTTTTTACATCCCCACGGTCTTTGTTTTCTATGAGTAATGAAGAAATAATTGCATCCATGGCAAGTTACTTTTTTATCATCATTTTTAAAATTTTTTATCATGATTACTAACTTTATTTTCTATTTTTATATTTATTTTTGAATTCAATTATTCCATATATTAATTCAGCAATTTTAAATCTTAAAGCACCTAATACCGCTGTAAAACCAAAAAACCAATATAAAGCAGCATTTGAAATATCACCTTCTTCACGAAGAGTACTTGCTTCAAAATGACATAAAAGAGCAGACCAAACAAACATTGCAGTAATAATAATTTGTCCAAATGTTTTTCTTTTTTTCATATTTTCATCATAAGTTTATTCAATTGTTTTTCCATATTCATCAAAACTCATATTTTCAGGAATCTCAAATTCAGGATAATCAGTTTCCTCTCCTCTTTCAATTTTAAAGATATAAGCTAATACAGACGCAACAGCTGAATAGAGATTTTCAGAAATTTCCTTACCTATTTCTCCTGTAAAATAGAGAGCCCTAGCAAGTAAAGGGCTTTGAAATACTGTAACTTTATTTTCATCAGCTAATTTTATTATTTTTTCTGCTATCATTCCTCTTCCCATAGCTAAAATTATTGGAGCACCCTCTGATCCAACTTCATATTTTATTGCAACTGCAAAATGAGTTGGGTTTGTAATTACAGCTGATGCATCTTTTACATCATCTAGCGCAGCGGATTGAGCAGCAGCTCTATTGGCAATTTCATTTTGTAATTTTCTAATTTTTTGTTTAACCTCTGGCGAGCCATCCGTATCTTTATGCTCATCCTTTACTTCTTTGATTGTCATTTTTAATTTTTCTACATGTTGGTATTTCTGCCAAATAAAATCAAAAATTGCAATAAAACCCAGAACAATTAACAAAGCAATTGTGAGTTGAGGAAAGTTGTAAAGTAGATTTGATAAAGCGGAATATAAATTACGTTCAGATAAATTTATTATATCTTTCATATTAAAATATATCACAAAGAATGTAATTCCCCCTAACAACCCAACTTTGAACAAAGACTTGATAAGCTCAAACAAACCCTTAGAAGAAAAAATTCTTTTTAATCCTGATAATAGGTTAATCCTATTTGATTTGAATTGAAGAGCTTTTGGAGCAAAGTTAATACCTCCAACAGCCATTTGTGTTATTAATATAATTAATATTAGGGGAACGCCTACAATTAGAGTTATATTAATTACATATTTAATCAATTTTTCTATGCCGTAGGCAGGAGAAATATTTATTATATAATCAAAATCAAATAAAAAAAATGTCTTCCAAATTGCTAAAAAATCTCTAGCAAAGAATGGTATTGAAGACAAAACCATTAAACCCATTATTAATGATGTAAACACAAACATTTCTTTAGAAGATAATACCTGACCATCCTCAGCCGCTTTATCTAATTTTCTTTGGGACGGTTCTTCGGTTTTATCTTGTGAATTATCTTCTTCAGCCATTATAGACTTCCTTCTTTATACGAATTAAGAACTTTATCAATTAAATTAATTGCTGTACCTGTTAAATCAGAAAAGGCATTTGAAATTGGCACAACCCCTAAATATAAAAAGATAAAAACACTAATTAGAGCAATTGGGAAACCAAATGAAAATAGATTTAGCGATGGTGCAGATCTAGTAATTATACCAATTGAACATTGTATTAATAATAATCCACCCACAATTGGCAAGCTTATCAAAGCAGCTAGGTATAACATGTCTCCAAAGGTATTGACAGCAACATTGCTAACCTCTGAAAAATCAAGAATTAGACCAATCGGTAAGTAGACATAACTTTCAATAAGTAATTTTAGTAAGTACAAATGACCATCTAAAGATAAGAAACAAGATATAAGAAATAAAGTTAAGACTGTACTCAAAACAAGTGTTTGCCCTCCAGATTGGGGATCAATCATGCTTGACATTGATAGTCCCGCGGTAGATGCA
>CACHVW010000021.1 GCA_902583415.1 uncultured SAR116 cluster alpha proteobacterium
AATATTAGAATTAGGCTTAAAGCTTTTGATCATAGGATATTAGATCAATCTACTTCTGAAATAGTAAATACAGCTAGAAGAACTGGTGCAAAAATTCGTGGACCCATCCCTCTTCCTACTTCATTAAACAGATTTACAGTTTTAAGGGGGCCTCATGTTGATAAAAAAAGTCGTGAACAATTTGAAATGAGAACTCATAAACGTGTTCTCGACATTCTTGATCCCACCCCACAAACAGTAGATGCGCTTATGAAGTTGGACTTAGCTTCAGGTGTTGATGTTGAAATTAAACTATAGGAATATTATTATGCGTTGTGGACTTATTACAAGGAAATTGGGCATGACACGTCTCTTTAGTAGTGATGGTGAACACATTCCGGTTACTGTGTTAAGGATTGAAGATGTTGAAGTTTTATCAGTGAAATCCATTGAAAAAGATGGTTACACTGCAGTTCAGTTAGGTTTTAGTAATAAAAAGCCAAAAAATATTTCTAAGCCTCTTAGAGGATTTTTTGCTAAGGCAAAAGCTGAACCAAAGGAAAAAGTAGTTGAGTTTAGGGTAAGTGAAGATGCTATTTTGAATGTTGGTGATAAATTAGGCGTAAATCATTTTGTTGCTGGTCAAAAAGTTGATGTAGTTGGTGTGTCACAAGGTAAAGGCTTTTCTGGTGCTATGAAAAGACATAATTTTGGCGGAATGCAAGCCTCACACGGTGTTTCTATCAGCCATAGATCACACGGTTCTACTGGAAACAGTCAAGATCCAGGTAGAACTTGGAAGGGTAAAAAAATGGCTGGTCAATATGGTAATGTCAGAATAACAACACAAAACTTAAAAGTTGTTAAATTACTTGAAGATGATGACTTGATTTTAATTCAAGGTTCAGTTCCAGGCTCAAAAAATGGCCTAGTGCTATTAAGTGATGCAATCAAATACGAAATTCCAAATGAAGCTCCATTTCCTGCGGGCTTACAAAATGATAGTAAATCTAATAAGGAGGATCTTTCTTTATCATCTAATCAAAATGAAAAAGAAATTTCTTCAGAAGTTGAAGGAGCTAAGATTGAAAATTAAATCTGTTAGTTTAAGTAATAAGCTTGGCAAAGAAATTAACCTTAATGAGAAAGTCTTTGGTATAGTTCCAAGAGAAGACATTGTGTCAAGGGTTATTAGATGGCAGCTAGCTAAGAGGCGATTAGGCAATCACTCAGTGCAGACACGCAGTCAAGTTAAAATTACAACTGCTAAAATGTATAAGCAAAAGGGTACTGGAAAAGCTAGGCACGGTTCTGGTTCTGTTTCACAGTTTAGGGGAGGTGGAATGGCGCATGGTCCTGTTGTCCACTCTCATGCACATAGATTGAATAAGAAGGTAAGAAAATTAGGATTAAGATCTGCTTTGTCCAATAAATTTAAGTCAGGAAAACTTATAATATTAGAGACTTCAAAGAGTGATGGTAAAACATCCTCATTAATGAAAAGCTTAAATAAAATGGGTGTAAATAATGCTCTCATAATTTCAGGTAATGGTATTGATCAAAATCTAACTAGGGCTGCGGCTAATATTAGGAATTTAGATGTTCTTTCTCATCATGGTCTGAATGTTTATGATGTAGTAAAAAAAGATAATTTAATAATTATAGATGATGCCTTAAAATTTGTTGAGGAGAGTTTATCGTGAGTATAAGGCCTAGAAAAAAATGTGCTTTGCAGATAAGTCAAAATAAAGCTTATCAAGTCATTTTAAATCCTTTAGTTACAGAAAAATCAACACAACAATCAGAATTCAATAAAATTGTTTTTTCTGTGCCTATCAATGCCACGAAATTAGAAGTTAAATCATCGATTGAAAAAATTTTTTCTGTAAAAGTGAAAGCTGTTAATACAATTTTATTAAAGGGCAAAGTCAAAAGATTTAAAGGCGTATTAGGTAGGCGATCTAATACTAAAAAAGCAATAGTTACACTTGCTCCTGGAAATACCATTGACTTGTCGGCGGGAGTTTAAATAATGGCATTAAAGCAATACAAACCTAATACACCTGGACAAAGAGGGTTGGTTTTAGTTGATAAGTCTGATCTTTTTAAAGGAAAGCCAGTTAAAAAATTAACAGTAGGTCTTAATAAGTCTGGTGGTAGAAACAACTCTGGTAAAATTACAATGTGGCAACGAGGTGGAGGTCACAAAAGACGTTACAGAATTATAGATTTCAAAAGAACAAAATTAGACGTTATAGGAACAGTAGAAAGAATAGAATATGATCCAAATAGATCAGCATTTATTGCTCTAATCAAATATGAAGATAACGAACTAAGTTATATTATTGCTCCCCAAAGGTTAGCTTTAGGAGACAAAGTTGTGTCATCAAATAAAGCTGATATAAAGCCCGGCAATTGTATGCCGCTTACTTCGGTGCCTGTAGGTACCATAATTCATAATGTTGAATTAAAACCTGGTAAAGGTGGCCAAATTGCCAGATCAGCCGGTTCGTATGTGCAATTAATAGGAAAAGATCTCTCATATTCAATCCTAAGATTAATGTCGGGTGAGGTAAGGTTAGTTCTATCATCATGCTTATGTACTATTGGAGCAGTTTCTAACCAAGACAATCAAAATATAAACCTTGGTAAAGCAGGTCGCAATAGATGGCTTGGTAAAAGACCATCTGTTAGGGGTGTTGCAATGAACCCCGTTGATCATCCACATGGAGGTGGTGAAGGTAGAACTTCAGGTGGCAGACACCCGGTTACACCTTGGGGAAAACCTACTAAAGGATATAGAACAAGAAACAACAAGAGAACAGATAAATTAATAATTAGAAGAAGAAAAGTATAAGGTAAAGTTTATGTCAAGATCTATATGGAAAGGTCCATTTGTGGACGGATATCTCCTTAAAAAAGCTGAGGTTGCTAGAGAGTCAGGTCGAAACGACGTTATAAAAACTTGGTCAAGAAGATCTACAGTTATGCCACAATTTGTTGGTCTAACATTTGGTGTTTATAACGGAAAAAAATTTATACCTGTTACCATAACTGAGACTATGGTTGGTCATAAATTAGGAGAGTTCTCACCAACCAGAACATATTATGGTCATACAGCAGACAAAAAGTCTAAGCGATAGGAGTTGAAATGGGTAGAGAAAAAAATAAGCGAAGAGAACTAAATAATGAAGCTAAGGTTGTTCTTAAAAATATAAGAGTTAGCCCACAAAAACTAAACCTCGTTACACAAATGATCAGAAAAGAGACAGCATCTAAAGCTATTTCCATTTTACAATTTTCAAAAAGAAGAATTTCTAAAGTTGTGGAAAAAGCTCTAAGATCAGCTATAGCGAATGCAGAAAACAATCATTCATTGGATATAGATAAGCTTATTGTCAAAGAAGCATATGTTGGAAAAGGGCTGGTTATGAAGCGTTTTCATGCCAGAGCTAGAGGGCGTGGTGCAAGAATTATAAAGCCATTTTCTCATTTAACTATTCTATTATCTGAACAGGAAGGTAGCTAACATGGGTCAAAAGACACAGCCAATAGGATTTAGATTGGGGATCAATAGAACTTGGGATTCAAGATGGTTTGGTGGTAAATCATATGGAGACTTGCTTCATCAGGACATTGAACTAAGAAAATATTTGTTTGAAAAACTTAAGGCAGCAGCTGTTAGTAAGATTGTTATAGAGAGACCAGCAGGAAGAGCTAGGATTACTATTTATGCAGGTAGACCAGGTTTAGTCATAGGTAAAAAAGGTCAAGATATTGAGACTTTGAAAAACACGTTGAGCAATAAAATAAATGCTGAAGTAAGCCTAAATATTATCGAAATAAGAAAACCTGAACTAGACGCTAAATTAGTTGCAGATGGCATCGCACAACAACTTGAGAGAAGAGTGGCGTTTAGAAGAGCTATGAAAAGGGCTGTACAGAGTGCAATTAGGCTTGGGGCTGAAGGAGTTAGAATTAATTGTGCAGGTAGACTCGGTGGTGCAGAGATTGCTAGAACTGAATGGTACAGAGAAGGAAGAGTTCCATTACATACATTAAGAGCTGATGTTGATTATGGAGAATCAACTGCATTTACTACATATGGTGCAACAGGTATCAAAGTTTGGATCTTCAAAGGGGAAGTAATGGAGCATGATCCTATGGCTCAGGAGAAAAAAATGACAAACGCTGTTAAGGGATCCAATATTAAAAATATGGACCAGGGGTAAATTATGCTACAACCAAAAAGAACAAAATTCAGAAAGGCTCATAAAGGAAGGATACATGGGTTAGCTAAAGGTGGTACAAAGCTTAATTTTGGATCATACGGATTGAAAGCAATTCAACCTGAAAGAGTTACTGCTAGACAAATAGAAGCAGCTAGAAGAGCTATAACTAGACATCTTCGTCGTGCAGGTAGAGTTTGGATTAGGATATTTCCTGATGTTCCAGTTTCAAGCAAACCAGCTGAAGTTAGAATGGGAAAAGGAAAAGGATCACCTGAATACTGGATTTGTAGAGTAAAGCCTGGAAGAATAATGTTTGAATTGGACGGTGTGTCAGAAGTTGCTGCTAAAGAAGCTCTAAGTCTAGCTGCAGCCAAATTACCAATGCATACAAAAGTTGTTAAAAGATTAGGTGAATAATTGGAGATAATTATATGGCAATTTATAAACCAAAGGATTTGAAAACAAAAACTATAGATGAGTTAAAAGATCATTTGAAGCTTCTTAGAAAAGAGCAATTTAATCTTCGATTTCAAGTAAGTAACGGACAAAACGAAAATCCTGCTAGATTTGGCTTAATTCGAAAAGAAATAGCATGTGTTAAAACGATTTTGAATAGTGTTGTATCAACAAAAGATTTAGGGAAATAGATTATCATGCCGAAAAGAATTTTAACAGGTAAAGTTACCAGTAATAAATCAGACAAAACTATTACAGTTCTTGTAGAAAGAAAAATAATGCATCCAATGTACAAAAAATTTGTAACAAAATCTAAAAAATTTGCTGCTCATGATAGTGAAAACAAATTTAAAGTTGGAGATATTGTGAATATAAAAGAATGCACTCCCATTTCAAAAAATAAACGTTTTGAAGTGATATATTAATAAATTAGTGGAGACAGATTATGATACAAATGCAAAGTAATCTTGATGTTGCAGATAACTCAGGTGCAAGAAGAATTCAGTGTATAAAAGTTTTGGGTGGTTCTGGAAGAAAGACTGCTGCTGTAGGTGATGTAATTGTCGTTTCAATTAAAGAAGCAATTCCTAGAGGTCGAGTAAAAAAGGGTGATGTTCATAGAGCGGTAATAGTCAGAACTTCTAAGGAGGTTAAAAGAACTGATGGTACGTGTATCAGATTTGATAAAAATGCAGCAGTTTTAGTTAACAAGAGTAATGAACCCATTGGAACTCGTATCTTTGGTCCTGTTACACGTGAGTTAAGAAGTAGAAAATTCATGAAAATAGTATCACTCGCTCCGGAGGTTTTGTAATGAATAAGAAATTTAAAATTAAAACTGGGGATACAGTGATTGTCATTACCGGAAAAGATAAAGGTAAAACTGGAAACGTTACTTCTGTAATAAAATCTAATGATAGGGTGATTGTAGAAGGAGTTAATATTATAAAGCGACATAGAAAAGCTACACAAGAAAGTCCTGGTAAAATTGAAGAATTAGAAGCACCTATTCATATATCTAATGTTGCTCACTTAGATCCTGATACTGGAAAAGCAACAAGAGTAAAATATGAATTTAAAGATGGTTTAAAGAAAAGATTATCAGTTGTGTCTGGTTCAATATTAGATAAGTAATTTGGAGTTAGAGATGAATATAAGGTTGCAGGAAAAATATAAAAAAGAAATTACTAAAACCCTTAAAGACAAGTTTAAATATAAAAATGATTTAGAGATACCAAAACTTGAAAAAGTTGTAATTAACATGGGGGTTGGTGAAGCTGTAAAAGACAGTAAAAAAATAGAGGTAGCAGCAAACGAATTAGCGGCAATTGCAGGACAGAAGCCAGTTATAACAAAATCTAAAAAAGCTAATGCAAGTTTTAAACTTAGGGAAGGAATGCCAATAGGTGTAAAAGTTACATTAAGAAAAAACAAAATGTACGAATTTGTTGATAGATTTGTAAATATTGCATTACCAAGAGTCAGAGATTTTAGAGGGGTAAATAAAAAAAGTTTTGATGGTAACGGTAATTATGCATTAGGATTGAAAGAACAATACGTTTTTCCAGAAATTGAATATGACAATGTAGATTCTGTTAGAGGTATGGATATAATCTTTGTGACCTCTGCCAAATCAGACGAAGAGGCTCGGGAATTATTAAATGGATTTGATTTTCCCTTTAATCAATAATAATTTAACTAGGAGATGTAGATGGCCAAAAAAAGTGCTATCCAAAAAAACTTAAATAAAGAAAAGCAAGTTAAAAAAAATAAATTAAGAAGAGATCGTTTGAAAGCGATATGTAGTGATAGATCGCTTCCAATGGAACAACGTTTTGAGGCTCAACTTAAGTTGTCTGAAATGCCAAGAAACGGTGCTAAAATAAGATTAAGAAATAGATGTTTGATAACGGGAAGACCACGTGGTTATTACCGAAAAGTAAAAATGTCACGAATAGCTCTTAGAGAATTAGCTTTATCTGGTCAAATTCCAGGTATGGTAAAGTCAAGTTGGTAGAAAGGTATTAATTATGGCAATGAGTGATACACTTGGAGATATGTTGACCAGGATTAGAAATGGTCAGTCAGCCAATAAAGCAGTTGTTGAAGCCCCTGCTTCAAGATTTAGAGGAAATGTACTAGATGTGCTTAAAAGGGAAGGCTACATTCGAAATTTTTCTAAATTTGAAAAACGTCCTGGTATTCATGAATTCAAGATTGAATTAAAATATTATGAAGGTAAACCAGTTATAAGTGAAATTAAAAGGGTATCTACTCCTGGAAGAAGAGTTTACTCTGGTATAAATGATTTACCAAGAACTTATAATGGTCTTGGTATATCAATTTTGTCTACTCCAAGAGGTGTAATGAGCGATAATGAAGCTCGAGCTGCTCACGTGGGTGGTGAAGTTCTTTGTCAAGTATTTTAGGAGTATATTTATGTCGAGAGTTGGCCAATCCATTATTTATATACCTAGTGGCGTTGAAGTAAAAAAAGTAGAAAATAAATTTTTAGTTAAAGGTTCTAAGGGTGAACTGACCGCTCCAATAGATGAAATAGTTGATGTAATAATCAATGAAAAAGAAATTAAGGTAGAGCTTAAGGACAATAATGATAAAAATAAGGCGCTTTGGGGAACTACGAGAGCACTTATTAATAATGCTGTAAAAGGAGTAAGTGTTGGTTTTGAAAAAGAAATGGAAATTGTTGGTGTGGGTTACAGAGGAGCACTTCAAGGAAAAAAATTAACTCTAAACCTTGGTTTAAGTCATCCTGTTGAAATTGACGTGCCTGATTATATCACTATTAAAATGGATGGTAATACAAAGTTTACTATATCTAGTCCAGATAAACAAAAACTAGGAGCATTTGCTGCAATGGTTCGTTCGAAGAGACCACCTGAACCATTTAAAGGTAAAGGTATACGTTATAGCAATGAATTTATTTTAAGAAAAGAAGGTAAGAAGAAATAGAGGTTAATATGGGTAATCCAATATCTTTGCATGATAAAAGAAAATTAAGAAACAGAAAAGCTTTGAAGCGTAAATCTTATGGAAAATTGAGATTAACTGTATTTAGGTCTAGTCGTCACATTTATGGTCAAATAATTGATGACGTTCAGGGAGTTACAGTCACGGCTGCCTCTAGTGTTGAGAGTAATATAAAAAAACAGTTTAAAAATTGTGGTACGAAAGAGGTTGCAACGGTTGTTGGAAAGTTAATAGCAGAAAAAGCTATAAAAAAAGGTATAAAAAATGTTGTATTTGACAGAGGTGGTTACATTTACCATGGAAGGATTAAGAACTTGGCCGATGCGGCCAGAGAAAGTGGTTTAATATTTTAGGGGCTAAAAATGACAAGAATCGAAAAACAAGATAAGAAAATTAATAGAGATGATACTGAACTTGTCGACAAGTTAGTTGGAATAAATAGAGTTGCTAAAGTTGTAAAAGGTGGTAGGCGCTTTGGTTTTGCTGCTCTCGTTGTTGTCGGAGATCAAAGAGGTAAAGTTGGTTTTGGAACTGGGAAAGCAAAAGAAGTACCTGAGGCAATTAAAAAAGCAACAGATGATGCAAAAAAAAATATGGTTAAAGTTCCATTAAAAGAAGGTAGAACATTGCATCATGATATGAAAGGTCATTTTGGAGCTGGTAAAGTTGTTTTAAGAACAGCCCCTTCTGGAACAGGTGTAATAGCAGGTGGTCCAATGAGAGCTGTTTTTGAAACCTTAGGAGTACAAGATATTGTTGCAAAATCAATTGGTACTTCTAACCCACATAATATGATAAAAGCAACGTTTGATGCTTTTGCATCAATGCATTCTCCAAGAAATGTTGCAAATAAAAGAGGAAGAAAAATTTCTGAGATTTTTGGAAATAAATTAAAGTCAGATAAAACACCAAGTGCCAATGCTAGTTAGGAAGCAAAATGTCAAATAAAAAAACAATTATTGTTACACAAAAAAAAAGTCCAATAGGTAGAAAATCATATCAAAGGAAAACATTAATAGGTCTTGGCTTAAACAAAATTGGTAGATCTAAAGAATTAGAGGATACCCCTTCAATTAGGGGTATGATAGGTAAAGTTAAACATCTAGTTGAAGTTAATTGATTAATTATTGCTAGATAGGAGTAAAAAATGAAGCTTAATGAAATAAAAGATAACTTAAGATCAACTAAATCTCGAAAAAGAATTGGTAGAGGAATAGGTTCAGGTACCGGTAAAACATCTGGAAAAGGTCACAAAGGTCAAAAGTCAAGGTCTGGTGTTGCTATAAAAGGTTTTGAAGGTGGACAAATGCCTATACATAGGCGCTTACCTAAAAGAGGTTTTACCAATATAAACAGAGTCAACTATACTGAATTAAACTTAGATAAAATTCAAAAGCTTATTGATGTCAAGAAAATTGATCCAAAAAAAATAATCAGTTACAAAACACTCTCAGATTTAGGATTAGTTAAATCAAAAAAAACTAGAATAAAACTTTTGGGAAAAGGTGCAATTAAAATTAAAGTTGATATCGAAGTTTCAGCTTTTTCTAAGTCAGCAAAAGAAAATATTGAGAAAATTGGTGGTTCAGTAATAATCCTTGATGATAAAAAAAAATCAATAAATCTAGATAAAAAAACTGGGGTTTAATTTATGGCTAATGAAAGTATGTTTGGTGTATTGGGTCAAGCTACCGAACTGCGACAAAGAATATTATTTACACTTGGTGCTTTAATAGTATATCGATTAGGTACATATATACCTGTGCCAGGTATTAATGCTGTAGCTCTATCTGAAATTGTAAATAATGCGAACAGCGGTGTTTTGGGAATGTTTAATATGTTTTCTGGTGGCGCTTTAGGACGAATGACTATATTTGCGCTAACAATTCTTCCGTATATTTCTGCTGCAATCATTATGCAACTTATGACATCAATTTCACCACAAATGTCTCAATTAAAAAAAGAAGGTGAATCAGGTAGAAAAACCATAAATCAATACACAAGATACTTAACCGTTTTACTTGCTACGGTACAAGCATATGGTTTTGCAGTAGCATTAGAAAGCACCTCAGGATCATCAGGGTCACTAGTAAATAATCCAGGTGTTTTTTTTAAGATTACAACCGTAGTTACTTTAGTTGGCTCAGTAATGTTTCTACTTTGGTTAGGAGAGCAAATTACTTCTCGGGGTATAGGTAATGGCGTGTCATTAATTATTTTTGCTGGTATAGTTGCAGAACTTCCAAGAGCTATTGCCCAAATTTTAGAACAAGGAAGAACCGGTTCAATATCAACTTTTTTAATTATAGGAATTTTAATTCTTGCAATAGCAGTTATAATTTTTATTGTTTTCATTGAACGATCACAGAGAAAGATTATTGTTCAATATCCAAAAAGACAAATGGGAAACAAGATGTTTGCTGGTGATTCTTCACACTTACCTCTTAAAATTAATGTTCCTGGTGTAATACCTCCTATATTTGCATCTGCTTTATTGTTGTTACCAACTTCATTATCTTCATTTTCTGGATTAGATGGTAATAGTTCTGATTGGGTATTAACATTAAACTCATATTTTGGAAGAGGGCAGCCTCTATATCTAGCAATTTATATAGGACTAATTGTGTTTTTTGCCTTTTTTTATACAGCTATTGTATTTAATCCAGATGAAACTGCTGACAATCTTAAAAAAAATGGTGGATATGTTCCAGGAATTAGACCAGGCCCTCCAACCGCAGATTATTTAGATTTTGTTTTAACAAGATTGACAGCTATTGGTGCTACATATCTGGCAGCAGTTTGTATTTTGCCTGAAATTTTAATTTCTAAGTATTCAATTCCTTTTTATTTAGGTGGAACTAGTTTATTAATTGTAGTCACGGTTTCCATGGATACAGTCTCACAAGCTCAATCACATTTAATTGCGCACAGATATTCAGGTTTGATAAAAAAAACAAAACTAAGAGGTGGGAGGCGTTAAATGAATTTAATACTTTTTGGTCCGCCTGGCGCTGGTAAAGGAACGCAAGCAGAAATTTTAATTAACAAATATAATATCGTCCAGATCTCAACTGGAGATATGTTAAGAGATGAAGTTAAATTAGGAACAGAATTAGGAAAAATTGCTAAATCTATCATGGACAAAGGTGATTTAGTATCTGATGAAATTATAATATCAATGATTGAAAAAAGAATTATAAAACCAGATTGTACAAATGGTTTTATTCTTGACGGTTTTCCAAGGACACTTAAACAAGCGATAAATTTAGATAATATTTTAAATAAATTGGATATTCACATTCACAGAGTTATAGAGATTAATGTTGATGAGGATTTTCTATTAAAAAGAATTACAAAAAGAGCATCAGAGAGCAAAATTTTAAGGGATGACGATAATTCTGAAATTTTAAAAAATAGAATTGTGGTTTATAAAAAAGATACCTTACCAGTATTAGAATATTACAAAAATTTAAATAAATTACACTCAATTGACGGTATGCAAAATATAGAAGATGTATCGAAAGATATTCAAAAAGTATTAACCTGATTATAAAGTTGACTGAATATCTTTCAACATTATGATCGCTGGTTTATTTGAAATCAAATAGACCTTAATTTAAAAAAAAAGGAGAGTTTAGTGGCACGTATTGCAGGCATTAATGTACCAACTAATAAAAGAGTTTTAGTAGCACTTACATATGTTCATGGTATTGGATTAACTAGTTCTAAAAATATATGTAAAAAAGTTGGAGTAGCTGAATATAAAAGAATTAATAATTTATCAGAAGATGAGCTCACTAAAATTAGAGATTTAATTGATACAGATTATCTAGTTGAGGGTGATTTAAGAAGAAAAACTTCAATGGACATTAAGAGGTATTTAGATTTGGGTTGTTTAAGAGGTCTAAGACATAGAAAAAATCTGCCTGTAAGAGGTCAAAGAACACATACAAACGCTAGAACAAGAAAAGGACCTGCTAAAGCAATAGCAGGAAAGAAGAAATAATATTTATAAGGGGACAAAATAATGGCAAAACAACCTACGCAAACTAGGGTTCGTCGTAAAGAAAAAAAGAATGTAACTAATGCGGTAGCACATGTTAATTCATCTTTTAATAACACTGTTATAACTATTACAGATATACAAGGTAATGCTATCTCGTGGTCATCATCAGGTACTATGGGTTTTAAAGGTTCTAGAAAATCAACCCCGTATGCAGCGCAACTTGCTGCTGAAGACGCTGGACAAAAAGCGTCCGATCATGGTGTAAAAACAGTTGATATTCAAGTTCAAGGTCCTGGTTCTGGAAGAGAGTCAGCTTTAAGAGCATTACAAACGATTGGTTTCCAAGTTAATTCTATTAGAGATGTGACGCCAATTCCTCATAATGGTTGCAGGCCAAAGAAACGTAGAAGAGTCTAGATAAACTATTAAAAAATTTATAACTAAATTATTATTTACAGAGAGTAATCATGATTGAAAAGAATTGGAAAGAAATAATCAAACCATCGAAGCTTGAGGTTAAAGAAGATAGTAAGTCTGAAAACACATCAACAATAATTGCTGAACCTCTTGAAAGAGGATATGGAGTAACTATTGGAAACGCACTAAGAAGGATACTTCTTTCATCGCTTCAGGGCTCTGCTATAACTTCAATTCAGGTTCAAGGAGTATTACATGAGTTTTCTTCTATACCAGGAGTAAGAGAGGATCTTACTGATATTATTTTAAATGTTAAAGGTATTAAAGTTAGAATGAACTATGACGGAATAAAGAAAATTCAACTTAATGTAAATGGTCCTGCAACAGTCACAGCTGGTATGATAGAGTGCCCCGCCGAAGTGGAAATTATGAATAAAGACCATGAAATTTGTACTCTGGACAATGGAGCTAAACTATCTGTTGAATTTACTGTAGAAAATGGTAAAGGTTATGTATCTTCTACAATTAACAGAACAGAAGATCTTCCGATTGGGGTTATTCCAATTGATGCAATATATAGTCCAGTTGTTCAAGTTTCATACAATGTTGATAATGCACGTGTTGGTCAACAAACTGATTATGATAAATTGTCATTAGTAGTTACGACTGACGGTTCAGTGTCTCCAGACGATGCCGTTGCATTTTCTGCTAGAATCATGCAAGACCAATTAAATAATTTTATAAATTTTGAAGAACCAGAAGAAGAGGAAGTTACTGAAGTTATAGAAGATCTTCCATTCAACAAAAACCTACTTAGAAAAGTTGACGAATTAGAATTATCTGTAAGATCAGCTAATTGCTTAAAAAACGATAACATTGTATATATTGGGGACCTAGTTCTGAGATCAGAGCCTGAAATGTTACGGACACCCAATTTTGGTAGAAAAAGTTTAAATGAGATTAGAGAAGTTTTAAAAGTAATGGGCTTGGAATTAGGAATGGATGTAGAAAATTGGCCACCAGAAAATATTGAAGAATTAGTAAAAAGAATAGAAGAACCATTCTAAATCAATTAAAAGTTTAGGAGTATGTTATGAAACACAGGATTAAGGGTAAAAAATTAAACAGAAGCTCTTCTCATAGAAAAGCTCTTTTTAAAAACATGGCACAGGCTATAATTAAGCATGAACAAATAATAACAACATTACCTAAAGCTAAAACTATGAAGCCCATAATAGATAAATTAATTACCTTGGGAAAAAAGGGTAGCTTGCATGCTCGTAGACAGGCATTTTCCCAGTTAAGGGATAATAATATGGTATCAAAATTATTTGGAGATCTTGCAACAAGATATGCAGAAAGACAAGGAGGATATTCAAGGGTTCTAAAAGCAGGTTATAGATATGGAGACGCTGCTGCTATGGCTGTTCTTGAGTTAGTTGATAGAAATGAAGATGCTAGAGGTCAAGATAGCGGTCCAGTGCAAGAAAATAATAAAAGTGAAGATGAACCAAAAGAAGCAGTTGCTGGGTGATTTTCATACTAAATGAATTTAAAACCGTTCAAATAATGTGAACGGTTTTTTTTTGAGTAAAAAATGTATTTTGATAAATTTATAGGAATAGATTGGTCTGGCGATAAAAATAATTTTCAAAAAGGAATTAGTGTTGCCGAATGTATCAAAGGAAATAAAGTACCATATATAGTAAAACCACTGGACCATAAATATTGGACAAGAACAAGTTTAATAAAATGGCTTTATAAAGAGATAAAATCACAAAGAAACTTAATAGGATTTGACTTTGCATTTTCATATCCCTTTTATGATAGATGTAGTTATTTTCCAGGCATAAAAGATAGTCCAATTAATTCAGAAAAATTGTGGAAGTTGATAGAAGATACCAATACAAATGCAAAAAATTTTTATGGTGGAAAGATCTGGGCAAGTAAAACATATGGTAAATTTTTTAATTCACCAAAACTTAAAGGGTCACATTTTGCCAGCAGAAGAAGAAGTACGGAGAGATTTGCTAAGAAAAAAATACTTTCTCCAAGTCCAACCTTTAATTGTGTAGGACCCGGCGCTGTTGGTACTGGTACGTTAGCGGGTATGAGGATTCTAAATTTATTAAAAAATAAAACAAAAATTTGGCCATTTGATGAGCTTAATTTTTCTACTAAAACTGTTATTGTTGAAATTTTTCCATCTTATTATTTTAGGCTCTCTAAAATTAAACCTGAAAAAAAAGTGGGTTATACTATAGAAAATATTAATAAATCATTAGAATTTTTTAATTCAAAACCTCTCAAAAAAAATCAAATAATTGGCGGTCCAGATCAAGATGATGCTGATTCAATAATTTCGTCAGCGGCATTAAGATTTTTATCAACTGACAAAAAAATTTGGAATGTTCCAAATTCATCCAAGAAAGAGGGATGGATTTTTGGTGTATAGATAAATATAACTTAAATTAAAATTTATGATGTTAAATATTAAAATACCTGAAAAAGAACATGGAACCCGACTTGACAGATGTGTCAGAAGATTATTGGGACATTTAAACCAATCACTTTTAGAAAAGTTTTTAAGATCTGGAATAATTTTGTTAGATGGGAAAAAAGCTAAGTCATCAACTAAGGTATATTACGGTCAAGAACTAAATTATTCACAAAAATTAAGTTTTGATAAACCTTATCAATTAAAAAAAATTAGTGAATATAATGAAACGTATTATAAAAATTTATACAAAAAAATATTTATAAAAGAAACAAGTGAATATATAGCGATCAATAAACCTAGCGGTCTTGCTGTACAAGGTGGTAGTAAGCAAAAGTTACATGTTGACGATATGTTAAAATGTATTTCTACTGATAACATCTCATTAAAACTTGTTCACAGAATTGACAAAGATACATCTGGTTTATTGTTGCTAGCAAAAGATAATAAGGTTGCAAAAAAATTTACATCTTTATTTAAAGATCGAAAAATTATTAAAACATATCTTGCAATTGTTTCACCTTGTCCAAGTGATGATAGAGGTACTATTGATTTGCCATTATCAAAATCTGGTACAAAAGGCTATCAAAGAATATTAGTTGACCAAAATATGGGTAAAAGAGCTATAACTGAGTATAAAGTTTTAGATAAGGTTGGATCACGCGTGGCTTTAGTTGCTCTTTTTCCAAAAACAGGTCGCACTCATCAATTAAGAGTTCATCTAGAATATATAAATGCCCCTATAGTTGGAGATAATAAATATAGAGGTTTATCAGAAGTTTTTATGTCTTCTCACAGTTTGCCAGAACATAAGAAAATTTCTCAGATTAAATGGATACCAAATAATATAAAGAAATTACAATTACACGCTTATTCAATTAGAATACCTGAGAGCGAAACTATTACAGCAAAAGTCTCAGAAGATTTTAAACAAAACCTAAAATACTTAGGATTAAAATTACCAAAAAAATTACAAGATATTTTTATTTAACTTTTGGAGAGTATAAATTGTCAGAAGATTTAAAATTAGCCTTATTTGATTATGATGGAACAATAGTCGACTCTGCGATAATGATTGTTAAAGGTGCTATTGAAGCTTTTAGAATGTGTGGATTACCAGACCCTGATCCAAAAAAAGTTAGAGAAAATATTGGCAAGCCACTTGCTATTGCCCTAGATGATTATATGCCACCAGGTTTTAATGTAACACCAGAACAAATTTCAGATGCTTACAGATCATGGTATGCGGAACAAGGTAAATTAGGTCTGCAAAATGAACCACTATACCCTGGATTGGTTGAATTATTAAATGAACTTAAAGAAACTAATTGGTTAATTGGAATTGCAACCAACAAGTCTAGAATTGGATTGACAAATGGTTTGGCTAAACATGATTTATCTAAGATTTTTGATATAACTATGAGTACAGATGAAAATATACCCAAACCTAATCCAGCGATGGCAATTAAAGCTATGAATGATTTAGGTGTGCAAAAGGAACGTTGTGTAATTATTGGTGATACAGTTAATGATATTGGATTAGGAGTTAATGCCGGTATTATTAGTATAGGAGTTACATGGGGTTATAACAGTAAGGAATTATTATCTTCAGCGGGAGCAAGTTATTTAGTCAATGACTCAATTGAATTGAGTAAATTAATGAAAACAATATGTCCCTAAAATGAAAAAATTTTGGGAAAAAGTAAGTATAAAAAATATATCATCTGATTCTTTTTGTATCATGTTGGACAAAAGAATTCTAAAAACCCCCTTAAAAAGAGAGTTAGTATTACCAAACTTAAATTTAGCAAAAGAGATTGTAAAAGAATGGGATCAAGATTCAAAAAAAATAAATACTGAATCAATGATTTTTTATGGTCTTATATCGACTTCTTTAGATAAAATAATAGATAATAAAAATTTGTATATTAATGATATTCTTGATTATATAGATACTGATCTAATTTGTTATCGTGCTGAAAATCCAAAAGAACTAGTTGAACTCCAAAAAAATAAATGGGATCCAATAATATTATTTATTGAAAAATATATCGGCTCTAAAGTTCATGTTTTCGAAGGTGTTTTACCTAAAAAACAACATGCAATTGTGCACGATAGGTTAAATAATTTAATTAATCAGTTTGATATTTTTGAGATTTCAGTATTACATAGAATTACAAATATTACAGGATCCATCTTTTTATCATTATGTGTTTTAAAAAAAGACATTTCAAAAAATGAATTTTTTGAGTTGTCGTTTTTAGACGAATTGTGGCAAGCAGAAAATTGGGGTTTTGATGAAGAAACTTCACAAAAAAGACAAGAAATATCTATTGAATTAAATAAATCTCTATTTTTTTTAGATTATCTTTAATGAAAAGCTGTTTTTACTATGACAAAAAATATAAATGAAGACTTCATAAAGCAATTAAATACTCACGCCAAAGTGTTATTTAAAGAATACAATATTGCGTTTGAAAATAAAATGTGGGCGGCAGTTATCATACTTTCCCTTACCATAATAGATAATATAATGAATGATACAGATAATTTAGATTATGTTGATGGATTAGATATAAATCACTTTAAAAGCTCAAAAAATTTCCATTGGTTGAGAATAAGACGAAATCAAATACTACATTTTGAAAAACCTGTAGAAGGATTTTTGGGAAATAAAGATAGTGTTAAAACTTTAAAATTAGACGCAGTTCGTGCTGACGAGACTTTAAAAGAATGCTTTTATACTTTGTTCAAGAAATGATGATTATTTTAGTTTAAATAAACTTTCATTTTCAAAAACTTTGTTAAAATTTTTTTTTAAACTTTTATCTAGTTCTATAAGTGATGTTTTTTTTCCTAATTTATAAAAACTAGTCACACCAGAATTCGTTATCCCACACGGCACAATATTATTGAATTCATCTAAATTTGGATTTACGTTTATAGATACTCCATGAAACGTGATCCAACTAGATATTCTAATACCCAATGCAGCAATTTTATTACACCCATTATTGTCTTTTACCCATACACCAGGCTGACCATTAATCCTTGCTCCATCAATATAGAAATCTTTTAAAGCAAGAATTATTAATTCTTCTAGCGCATATACGTATGCTTTCACATCCTGTAATCTATTTTTTAAATTTAACATTAAATAAACAACTCTTTGACCAGGACCATGCCAAGTCCACTGTCCACCTCTTCCAGTATATTGAAAATTTACATTACTATTTTTTAAATCTTCTAGTTTAGCAGACGTTCCAGCAGTAAAAATAGAATTATGCTCTAAAAGCCAGATCATCTCACACGCAGAATTGTTTTTAATCTCTAAAACACGTTTTTTCATTTCTGAAACTGCAAAATTATATTCTACAGGATTATTTGATGTTTTCCATTCTATTTCATTAATCAAGACAAATACTTCCGTTAAATTACTTAAATAATATATTATTTATCTTGCAATAATTATATCATTTTGTTATCGCAGAATAATATGTTTAAAGCGGCTGTGGCGGAACTGGTAGACGCGCAGCGTTGAGGTCGCTGTGGGATAAAACCCGTGGAAGTTCGAGTCTTCTCAGCCGCACCAAATTTCTTATTACTCAAGTTTTGAAACGTAAATTCTGTTTTGTCAAGGGGTAGTGGGTGTGATAATCTATGAAAATTAAACGTTTTGTAAATCATGTGATGAAAAGAGATAATTAGCATTACTATGTTAGTTATATTTCTAAAATTTCAAATCATTATTTCAGTTAGGAGATAATAATGAAATATTTTCTATCAATGAAATTTTAAAATTTTGTCGAAAAAAATTAATAGATTACCAATATAAAATAAATTAAAATAATAAGGTTATTTTCAGGAGCTAACATTGACTTCAAATTATAATCCTCCCAATTTTAAGGTTATTAATCAAGAAATCTGCGACGCACTAAGTACTCTTAAAAAACATGGAATAAACATAGAATTTAATGAAGGTCTTAAAAAAAGATTTGATGACTTAATCTTATTTGATGGTGATGATGGATTATTTAAGAGTCTAATAAAAAATATTGATACTTATTTTGAATATGGGTGTGGTAAAAGTACTGAATATTTATATAGATATTCGGATTGTGATATTTATTCAGTGGATACTGATCAAGAATGGATAAAAAGAATACAAAAATTGACAAATGGAAAAAAAGACAAAAGATTAAATCTTGATTGGGTGGATGTCGGTAATGTTGGGCAATGGGGATATCCAGTATCATATTCAAAACGAAATTTTTTTTATAACTACGCGAATAATTTTTATAAACTAGATAAAAAACCTGACTTAGTCTTAATAGATGGACGCTTTAGAGTTTTTTGTTTTTTAACCACTATAAAAAATGCACCAATTGGTACTAAAATAGTGTTTGATGACTATACCAATAGACCACTTTATCATGTGGTTGAAGAATTTTCACCTGTAATAGATAGATGTGGTAGGCAAGCACTATTTGAAGTAAATATTGATGCTAAAAATTTAATAAATAATGAAATTTTAATTTCATTTCAGAATATATTACTTTAAAATATTCAAGAAAATTTATATTTTTTCAAAATTAATTAATTGTTATAAAAAAAAGTTTTAGTACACATGACTAAATTCTCTGTGGATGAACAACTTAGAAAAGCCAAACTACATCTAAAACAAAAACAGTTTGAAGATGCAAAAAATATCTATGACTTTATATTAAAAAAGTTTCCTAAAAATATAAGAGCACAAGAAGGTATAAACCTTATAAATAAATCTAACAAAATTTTGACTTCAACAAAATTAACTCAAGAAAATATTAATGAGCTTTTAACATATTATAACCAAAATGAGTTTATATCTGTCATTGAAAAAGCAACAAACCTTCTTAAAAAATTTCCTACAGCATATATGGTTTGGAATATACTTGGTTCCGCACATTATAGTTTAGATGAGCTTCCAAATGCTGCAGTAGCTTTTAAAAAAGTTATAGATCTAAAACCTGACATACCCGAACCATATAATAACTATGGTCTTATATTATATAATAGCGGGGATTTAGCTCAATCATCATTTTTTTTTAAGAAAGCTATAGACTTAAAGGGTGATTATGTAGAGGCATATAATAACTTAGGAAACACTTTAAAAAAACTAAATAAAAAAAACGAAGCACTTAAACAATATTATAAATGCTTGTCAATAAACCCCAATTATCCAGATGCGCATAATAATATTGCAATTATTCTCCAAGAACAAAAAAATTATGATAAAGCGATTTCTCATTTGAACAAAGCTGTTATCTATAAACCAGATTATTTTGAAGCATATAATAATTTAGGAGATTTACAAAAAGAGCAAGGAAAATATAAAGATGCTATCTATTCACTTCAAAAAGCTTTATCAATAAATCCTAACTCTACTGTTGCTAATAACAACTTAGGTAATGTTTTTTATGAATTAGGAGACTTAGAAACCGCTATTAGCTATTTTAAATTGGCTTTATCAAAAGACCCTAATCTTGTTGCAGCATTGAATAATCTTGGTAATACATTAAAAAAACAAAATAATTTAGTCGAAGCAATTCAATGTTATGATAATAGTCTCTCAATCAGACCCGAAGATGAAAATATAAGGATGCAAAAAATACATTTGCAATCACAAATATGTGATTGGAAATCAATTGAGCAGGATAAAGACTCAATTTCTAAGCTAGGTATTAATGATCAATATATCTCACCATGGTCTGCCTTATCAATTGAAGACAATCCAATGAACCATCGAAAAAGATCTGAACTTTTTGCTAAGTATTCTTTTAAAAAACAAAATATACCACCGAATAAATTTCCAAATGCTAAACATTCTAAAATAAGAGTTGGCTATTTTAGCGCAGATTTTCATAATTTTCCTGGTATGTATCTTATGATAGGTTTATTAGAACAACATGATAGAGAAAATTTTGAAATTTATGCATTTTCTTATGGTCCAAATTCTGAAGATATGATGAGAAAAAGAATTGTTAAGGCTGTAGATCAATTTATAGATATTAAAGATATGAAAGATTTAGAAATTGTATCTCTATGCAGAGATAAAGAAATTGATATTGCGATCCATAGAAATGGCTATACAAAAAATAATAGAAGTGAACTTTTTTCTTACAGAATTGCACCTATTCAAATAAATTATTTAGGATATCCAGGCACAATGGGTACAAACTTTATTGATTACATTATAGCAGATCAAATTATTATCCCTCCTGAATATAGAAACTGCTATTCTGAAAAAATTATATATATGCCACACTCTTATCAACCTAATGATGATAAAAGAGAAATTTCTAAGAAAAAGATAACCAAGCTCACCGAAAAGCTGCCATCACAAAGTTTTGTTTTTTGTTCATTCAATAATAATTATAAAATAACCACTCAAGAGTTCGATATTTGGATGTCAATATTAAAAGAGGTTGAAAGAAGTGTTCTTTGGTTATTAAAATCAAATCCATGGGCAGAAAGTAATATCAAAAAAGAAGCTAAAAAGAGAGGTGTTGATCCAAAACGAATAATTTTTGCAGACAAACTTGTTCATAAAGAACATTTGGCTAGACACAAGTTAGCAGACTTGTTTTTGGATACCTTCAATGTAAACGCACACACAACAGCAAGCGATGCCCTTTGGGCAGGTCTACCTGTTGTAACGAAAAAGGGAAAGGGGTTTGCAGCTAGAGTTGCTGCAAGTCTTTTAAATGCTATAGGGTTACCTGAACTGATAACTGATAATAATAAAGATTATGAATTGTTAATATTAGAGTTAGCAAAAAATCCACATAAACTAGAAAGAATTAAAGAAAAACTGAACAAACATCGTTTGATAAAACCATTATTCAATACAAAAGAGTACACTAAAAATCTTGAATATGGTTACAAAAAGGCCTACGAACTTTATATTAATAAAAAGAAAAAAGAGACAATATTTGTTCAAACTTCGTTATAGACTAGTTTACCTCTGCTCTCAAACTATTAATAACTGAATATTACAAACTATATAAAATGTTACTATATCAGTATGCTTTATAAGAATATTATTCTCATATATTTAGGGTAGTTGATTTGTAAGTTAGTATAATGCTTATAACGTTATAATTTAAGAATATATATATAATCTAAGGAAAATTATTATGACATATGGGTTCGTAAAATTCTTTTACATACTGTAGCTACTGTCAACTGTCAAAGATAAAGGATATTAGGCAAAGTTTGGCGATGCATACATTATTTTTTTGCTTATGTTCGAATTTAAGTGAAGCATTTAAACTTAATATAACAACTTTATAGAAACATAAACTATTTTTTAACTTAAAGGATTATGCAGATTTTATGTTAATCTTTACGCAGTTTTTACTTATAATCACAGGATAATTAAGTACAGTCAAAAGTTCATTTTCCATTTCATTTATCCTGACATTACACTTGTCCTCTGTTAAATAATAACCTTTTGTGTCTTCAATTCCAAAGCATTCATTTCCATGATGTATAAGATTTAGAGGGGAACAAACTAACATTATTGCAAAAAACATAATAACTCCTTTAGTTAAACCTCCCAAATTTACAATACAGTTATTGATTACATAAACATTTTATTTTTAAATTAATTTTCGAAATAAATTATTAATGTAATTTTTTTATGCAAAGTTTAAAATTTTATTAAAATTTAATCAATTTTTATTAGTTTTTTTAAATGAACAAACTTGTCCCAATTATTTTAATTATAATTGATTATTAAAAAAAAGCTATTTAAGCTAAGGGTTAATAATTTATTTCACGTTATTTTTTGAAATTTTAGATTCTTTTTTGATCTTTTGCTCTAAGTGATCAATCATTATTCGCCTCATGTACTCAGCTCTCGCTAAATTTGTAAATGAATATTCACGAATATCATCATTGGTTATTCTTATAGAAAAGTTATAGAATGCACCACTTTTCTTAATACTAGATGCGCTACCTGCAGCAATTTTACTAGTATTTACTAATGTACCAAATTTAGTTTCGATTATATTTGACATAGTTAATCTCCAAAAAATTAAGTATTACAGATTATTATGATATTAAAAATTAAAATGTGTCAAAAGAAAATTTTTTTTATTTTAACAATATTCATATAAATAATGTGATCTGTTGTAGGTGTGTTGTCTTACATGAGTACTCCATCGTCCTTTTTCAACAGCAACTGCCCATTCTTTACTATTGATAACTTCTGGATTATCAATTTCATACATAGCCACAAATTTTTGCTTGGGAGAACCCATTGATTTTGTTTCACCACCTATAGAAAAATTAAAAGGTATCCCTTTCCCTCTAGTTACTTTATTTACTCCCGGAACATTAAGCAAGTGAGGTACATGTTCTTTATCATATACTTCATTAAATAAATCTTCACATTTTTTTTTAACATTCATTGAGACTATAAAAACAAATTTGGAAATGCTCATGACAACACCTTTTTTTTATTATATAATTTGACTAATATTTCTTTATTTTTTTTTCCAAGTTTTTTTATTTCTATTTCTCTTTTAACAGCTTTGCTTCTATTTTGGCACTCTTCTTTGTAAACTAATTTAAAAGGTAATCTAGCTCTAACATATTTTGAACCGTT
>CACHVW010000022.1 GCA_902583415.1 uncultured SAR116 cluster alpha proteobacterium
TACAAGAGATAGAAAATATGGGCTAGGAAAATTAGTCGATTTAAATTTTATACTAATAGATACGGCAGGAATGGATGACTCTTCAAATAGTCCTACTGAAATAAAGATCAGAGAACAAAGCCAACTTGCAATTAATGACGCTAGTATTATTTTTTTTGTTATTGATGGAAGAGAGGGTGTCTTACCAATTGAAAAGTCTTTTGCTAAAAATTTAAAAAAGCAGAACAAACCAATAGTTGTTTTAGTAAACAAAAGTGAAGGTTCAAAAGGTTTAATTGGATTAAGTGAATCTGCTTCTTTAGGTTTTGACAATGTTATTCCAATCTCTGCAGAACATGGAGATGGTTTACCTGATTTGTATGATATTTTGAAAAATAACTTAGATAATCACAATATAAATGAAAAACAAAATGAAACATGTGCAAATCTAGAAAACACTCCGACAAGGGTTAGTGTTATAGGAAGACCTAATACAGGAAAATCAACATTATTAAATAATATAATTGGTGAAAATCGATTAGTGACAGGCTCTGACGCAGGAATTACTAGAGATTCTATAGAAATTGAATGGATATATAAAAAAGAAACCTTTTGTTTAATTGATACTGCTGGTCTTAGAAGAAAATCAAAAATAACTAAGCTTTTAGAAAAAGATATGGTTAGTGATGCACTTAAATCTATTAAATTTAGTGACATTTGCATTTTGCTTGTAGATGCTTCTCAAAATATAGATAAACAAGATTTAACTATTGCCCGTATGATAATTGGAGAAGGTAGAGGTATTATTATAGGAGCAAACAAATGGGATAAAGTAACAGATCAAAACACTATTAAAAATGAAATTATGCATCAGTTAGGCAGTTCTTTATCACAGATAAAAAATATACCAATAGTATTTTTGTCGGGTCTTCATAAGAAAGGTTTTGAAAAGTTATTTGATAAAATTCTATACGTAAAGAAAAAGCTAAGTAGTAGAATTACGACTGGAAAATTAAACAGATGGTTTTCAAATATAATAGAAAATAATCCACCACCACTATATAAAGGAAAACAAAATAATTTTAGATATATTACTCAAGTTAATGTTAAACCTCCAACATTTGCTTTATTTTTGTCTAGCCCTAATAATTTACCAAATAGTTATAAACGCTTTTTATTAGTATCTATTGCGAAAACCTTTGATTTGCTTGGTATTCCTATAAGAATAATGTTCAGGAAAGGGAATAACCCTTATGTAAAAAAGTAAAAAATTTAAGTTGAATTCGAAGAAATGTTCAGTTCTTTAACTTTTATTTCCCATTACTTTTTATGTTTTCAGTTTCCACTTTATCTGTAGTGTCATTTTGGTCTTCTAAAGCTTCATCTTTAATTCTTAGTTCTTGTTCTTTAGCGATTTTATCTTTTTCTAATTTTATTCTTTTATTGATAACTTTAACTATATCAGCATCATCTTTTTCAATAGTCTTAAAAAAAGAACCAAGAATTGCTTTTCTTTTCATAACACCAATTATTTTCATTTCTTTAGTAATTCTCTCTAGAGCATTATCAATTTTTTTAATAGCAATACCTGAGATACGTTGGTCTATGTATTCTTTTTCCATAGCTGCTCTCATTCTCAAACCAGTATTTGTTTTGATTTTCAGCAGTCTGGTGCAAGCAGAGTTTGTCCTTCTAATAACTTCATCCCCTAGTTCTTCAAGTTGCATTCTAGACGGTTTAGGGACCCTTATGTAAATAAATTGTGAACCTGGTTCATTTTTGGCAGGAAAACCATTTTTCTTTATAAATTCTAATACTAGTTCAATTTGTTCTTTATTATAAATCATTAGTTCAATTTTCATAGGATCATCAGGTGATTCTACATTGCCTAATTCTGCAAGCCTTCTTGGACGTCCCGTGATTGTTACTTTAAGACCTCTAAAAACTGCAATATTAGCATCTTCTGGCTTAATTTCTGACAAAGATACAATAAATTCTTCAAGCGCATTCTCCATGTTTGCTATTGCTTCTGGAGAATAACCTTCATCAAGATTACTTGAAATATAATTTATCTCATCCATATCGAATATCCGTTAAACAATTACTTTTTAAATAAGAATTAATACTTAATCTCAATTTCAATTCTTCTATTTTTCGTTCTTCCTCTTTCAGTGTCATTTTGTTCTATAGGTTTAGTTTCCCCAAAACTGATTGCTCTAAGTTTATCTGAAGGAATTGTATTAGCTTTAGCTAATTCTTGAACAACACTTGAGGCTCTAGCTGCTGCAAGATCCCAGTTATCTCGATATTTACCACCAAAAATTAATGGTACGTCGTCAGTATGCCCAGATACATTTACTTGGCCTGCTCCTTTTGCACTAACTTTGGCAATTTTTTGCATGATTTCTCTAGCTTTTTTTGTAAGTTTTGCTGAACCAGAACTAAATGCACCTGCAGATCCAACTGTTACAATAACTCTATCTTTTTCTCTTTGTACTTCAGCTAAACCTTGACCTATTTCTTGCTTTAGAGCCACCCTTAATTGATCTTCACTAAACTCTGCCTTTTTAGTTTTTTCTCGAATATCTTTTTTACTATCAGAACTTTGTTTTTCAAGGTTATTAACTTGGTCTTTTAAAACTTTATTTTCGATTGTTGCTGATGCCATTTTTTGAATATCTTGATTTATCCCGCCAATAAGCACATCAGTTTCAATTGCACCCGTATTTTCACGAGCTTTTTCTACTGCATCAACAGTATTTTTTATTAATTTTGAAATTTCTACTGAAGTTTTGTCTTCTGTATTTACGCTTACTAAAACTTTGTCATTTATAGTTTCTACTTTTACATCCTTAGAAGATACTTTGTTTTTAATCTCTTCACTTAAATCTTTTGCATCTAAAGACTCTTTTGAATTACTTTTAGCGCTATCACCTTCATCAATTTCAGATTTAAGGTCTAAATTTTTTTGTTCTGCATCTGTTGTTTGTTGAGTGAGATTTTTAGTTACTGATGGTGCTGGAGAGGGGCTGAAATTAAGAGATAGCACAGTTGTACCTTTAGGTTGTTCTACTACTGGAACTATTCTTTGGATTCCAAAGGCATTCTTTAAACTACCACTAATCTGTTTAAATTTAGGGACATTAAATTCAGCAAAAGATAAGATTAATACAAAGAATGCCATCAATAAGGTAGCCATGTCTGCAAATGTAGCCATCCAGGCAGGAGCACCTTTGACGCATTTAGGACATTCTTCTTCTTCTTCTTCTTCTTCTCTTCCTTCTACCTGTGCTTCAGCCATAATAATCTCCTAATTATAAAAACTAACTAAGCAGCTTCTTCTAATTGAGCTTGAATCTTTGGAGGCATTAGAGCTACTAATTGATCAGTTATATTTCTCGGACTTTCACCTCTGGAAATATATTTTAGTCCCATTACAACCATTTCCCTGTAAAGTAATTCGTGAGCTGAATAACCTTCAAGCTTCGTAACGATAGGCATAAAAATACAGTTGGCAATCATGGCACCATATAAAGTTGTTAACAGAGCGACCGCCATTGCTGGACCAATTGCTTTTGGATCAGCCATATTTCCTAACATAGCAACTAATCCAATTAATGTTCCAATCATCCCCATTGCAGGAGCTAAATCCACCCAAGCCTGAAATACACCTGTCATGTCCTCATGTCTGGCTTTCATTGCCTTAACTTCCTTATTCAGTTGGTCTGTCAATTTTGTTTCATCAGCACCATCTACAAGCATTTGAAGTCCTTTTTCAAAAAATTTATCTGGTACTTCCTGACCTTCTAATGCCATCATTCCATCTTTTCTAGCAATACCTGCAAGTTCTGTTATACGTGTTACTAGTTCGTCATGTTTTTTGGCGCCAGGCATAAAAACTTTAGCTAGTGCTCCAAATGAAGCTAAAAACATAGGCAGGGTTGATCTATACATTACAGCAAAGAATGTTCCTCCAATAACAATTAACATAGAGGGCGTGTCTATGAATGGTCCTAGTCCGCCAGAGGATATCATTGCTCCAGCTATCATTCCAAGAGTACCTATGAGTCCAATTAAAGATGCTATATCCATTTTCTTGCCTTTTTTTATTTAATAATGATGCTATTAGGCATAAATTCTGCAAGAATGAGACCAAAGTGTAAAGTAATCTTAAAAAAATACTTTTTGGAGTTTTTTATGTTATATCTAAAATTATCATTCTCTAAGATTTATACTACTATTATAGTATTATTTTTATTATTTAATTTCAATAATGTTTGGGCTAATAATTTTATCTCTAGAGGGTATTATGTTATTGATTTAAGTCAAAAGGTTGAATGGATGACTTGCACGGTAGGAATGGTATGGGACAAAGACAAGTGCGTTGGCAATCCAATAAAAGTAAAATTAGATCAAATAGACTCTGTAATAAGTCAAGCAAATGAACAACTTGAGGGTACTTGGCGTTTACCAAATAGAAAAGAATTAGAACGTATAGTTTGTAGAGATTGTAAAAAAGTCAAAATAAATTCAAAAATATTTCCCAATACACCACCTGAGTCATTTTGGACTAGCGAAAAAAACCCATGGCAATCTCAATTCATGTGGACAGTAAACTTTTTTACAGGGCATACCTTTGGAAGATTCCCAGGTTTTATTCCAAATTATGTAAGATTAGTCAGAGATAGGTAAAATATTAATGTTTTTTTTTGTCAAAAACATACTTAGATAATTTTACCAAAAACATTATTACACCCAAAAAAACTATCAATGTTGCGGCATTTGAAGGGGTAACAAAATCTAAATAATGTAATTTATCACTTTGTATAAGAGCCAAAAGTACGATAAAAACAACTGCTAATAAAAATAATCTAATAATATAACAGTTTCTACATTTGTAAGGTTCCTTTATCTCTTTAGAGGGCATTAAATTTTTATTGTTGTTTGTCATAAAAATATATCAACTTATTAAAGCCAAATAATTGACTTGTTATTTTAAATAAAAATTTTTTTTTTTAAACATAAATAAATGAAACAATTTAACTCACTGTTTTTATTGTAAAAAATTATGTAATAACAGTGATAGAAAAGTCATTTTTTTGTCATTTTTTTTTGTCAAATTAAAATTTTGATTTTATAAAAATTAATTGTTTTTATCTGTTTCATTATTTCGAACTAATCAAAAGTGGAGATTGAAATGAAATTAGGACAACAGTTAAAAATTAAACAAAACCAATCCTTAATAATGACACCACAGTTGCAACAAGCAATAAAATTGTTGCAATTAACTAACATTGAATTATCAGATTTTATTGATAAAGCACAATTAGAAAACCCATTTTTAAAAGAAAATACACAAACAATAAACAAAAAAAATGTAGAAGAAAAAAATTCAAATACTTTTGATAATATGAAAAGTTCGATAGATCCACTTAAAAATGAAAGCAAAATTGATTTAGATAATACTTTTGATTCTCACATATCTTCGAATTCAAAAATGGAAAATAAAAACCTTTTTGATAAAGAAGTAATTAGGTCAGGATCAAATATATCTGCTGGAGAAGTAATAGAAAAAACACTTAAGCATAAAGTTTCTCTAAAAGAATATTTGATAAACCAAATAAATTTAACCTTTAAGAAGAATCATAGCAAAAGTGTAGCAATTGCTATGATAGATTATCTTCATCCAAGTGGTTGGTTTGTTTCATCTACATCCGAGGTTGCAAATGAATTGAATGTTGATATTTCTATAGTTGAAATAACACTTTCAAAATTAAAAAATCTTGAGCCTGTAGGAATTTTTTCCCAAAATTTGGCAGAATGTTTAAAGAATCAATTAATTGAAAACAAACAATTTAATCAACATTTTGAAATTCTTCTTGAAAACCTAAACATTTTACCTTCAGGAAAGTTTAAACAGATTAGTAAACTTTGCAAAGTTTCTGAAGAAAAATTATTTCAAATGATTAAAATTTTAAAAACACTTAATCCCAAACCTGCTGAACATTTTAATCAAGAAAATACTCATGTTGATCAACCAGATATAATTGTTAAAAGATCTGCAAATGGATGGCGTATTGACTTAAATGGTTCAACTTTACCAAGTGTCAATATTGATGAAAATTATATTGAGGAAATGAATAATTATAATCTTGACGAAAAAGGCAATGCTTTTGCATTAGAAAAGATTGGAGAGGCTCGCTGGTTAAAAAAAGCAGTTGATCAAAGAAATAAAACAATATTAAAAGTTACATCTGAAATATTAAAAAAACAAATTGGTTTTTTTAGACATGGTTTTAGTCATATGAAACCAATGATACTCAAAGATATTTCAGATGAAATTGGTATGCATGAAAGTACGGTTTCAAGAGTCACTAATAGTAAATTAATTTTGACAGAATGGGGTGTTATGCCATTGAAAAATTTCTTTTCTGCATCAATTTCAGGTTCTGAAAACTCAGAATTACATGCTGCGACAGCAGTTAGAGAAACTATTAAAAATTTAATTTCATCAGAAATTACAGGAAAACCTCTAAGTGACGATAAATTGGCTGGAATTTTGAGTAAAGAAGGTATGGATGTAGCTAGAAGGACAGTAGCAAAATATAGAGATATGTTAAACATACCATCTAGCTCACAAAGAAGAAAACAAGCTAGATTAATGAAATTTGCATCTAACTAAATTATAAAATTAATAAAAATATCTTTAAATTGCTGTCTGAGAATTTAGGAGTTTAGAGTTTAAGATATATTTTAATGGAATTCTATTTTTACGCTTCTTAATACCCTTTTGATCAAAGTAATCAATTTGAATAATAAAATCATTAAAATTATTTAATAATTGCTTATTACTATTTTTATGTTTGTTTATTTTTTGTAAAGACATAACTTATCTCCTTTTTATATACAACGTGATGCATTTGTTATGCCAAAGAAAAATTAGTTTAAATTTTTATTTGCAAAATTTTTCAAACTTGTTCTGCTTAATAGGTTTCTACCAATTTTGATATAAGTGGCAGGATTTTGAGATTTCCCATTTACAGAAATTTCATAATGAAGATGTGCACCTTTTACCTTACCTGTTCGACCCATCTTACCAATTACTTGACCTTCATTGACCAAATCACCTCTTCTGACATTAATTTTAGCTAGATGGCCATATGTAGTCATTATTCCATAATTATGTTTTATTCTAATAACCTTTCCAAAAGAACCATGATATCCTGCAAACACTACAGTTCCATCAGCTGATACAGATACATTTTCTTGCCATGTCCCAGCTAAATCTATACCGTGATGCATTCTATATTTACCAGTAACTGGATGCTTTCTGGGACCATAGGGGCTAGACACGTAGTAATGTTCCATAGGGGGTTTTAATGGTATATTTTGAAGAGCATCTTTATAAATCGAAAGCAAATTTATTCTTACTTTTAAGCTTCTAAAAAAATCATCACTATCTGGATCAATAATTTTATTCTTATTAGTAATTGACTTTAAACTTACTAAATCCTTGTCATTTAACTTTACGTTTATCAAACTAAAAACATTTTCCATTTGGGTTAGTTCATTATCAACAGAGGCTATAAAGCGAATTGTTTTCACTTTTTCATTTATTTTTGGAGGTTTAGGAATAGGATCATCTTCAAGTTCATTAGAGTCGGTATTTTCAGAAATAAAAATATTACTCTCGTTTACAATTGGAATAGTAAAATTAATAGGTAAATCCTGATTTCTCATAGTTTCACCAAATATATCGATATTTAAATTATTTGCTGTTGTTTGTTTATTAATTTTTTTTGTTTCATAGAAGATATTTTCCACAGAAATTTCATTAGCATTATTATTTATAATATTTTTGGAATTATTATTATCTTTATCAATTAATGGCTCATAAGAAACTTTATTGTTGTTCTCAAGTAAATAATTATTTTTAAGAATAGGTAATGAAATATTTGATTGGTCTTTTATGTTAATGTTAACAACTGTGTCTGAGTCATTTTCGATTGGACTACTAATATTTGCTGAAGCTTCAGTAATTATATCATTTTTCTTGGCAACATCTATTGCTGAGTAGATTCCTTTTGCAGACCAGTAAACTATGCTTGTTAACCCTATTACTGTTGTTATAAGTAGACCAGCATAGTGAATTGGTTTAAAAGCTATTTCAATTGGACCTTTTTTGGTAAAAATTAAAAAACGTCTTTCTGAAAAAAGTCCTACTTTGTTATCTTTTTTTATTTCTTCACCAAAACGTTGTCCAGTTTTTACCGGAGGAAGTTTTTTTCCAAATTTATTTAATGTGGAATTAACCACCAACTACTCCATAACAAGGTATAAAAAATATAAAATTCCAATATTAGACAACACTTGTAAAAAAACTAATAGTGTTAAAACTTTACTAGAAACGGGATTTTTTACTGACAAGCTCACTGCAGGAAAAGACTCATTTCTGGTAGAAGATTTATTATTTTTATTTTCATTATCACCAAATTTATTAGAATCATTTTCTACCTTAAAATTTTGATTCGGAAAACTATTTTTATTTTCCATTGATAGGGAAATGTTTGAATTACTAGTTTTTTGATGAATTTGTAAAGGCGAATCAATAGAAACTTGTTCTGTACCCTCATTTTCAATCTCTATACGCATTTTTTCAATACGATCTCTTAAATCAATTATTTCATCTGCCATTATATCCAACTTTAAATTTTTGATATCTAATAATTATTATGGCAAGTTAATTGCATCATTCATACCAAATAAATGAATTTTGAATAAATTTTTAAATTTAAATTTACTGTAGTAACATATAAATAGGTGTAGTAAGTTATTTTGATTAATTTTAATTATTAGAAAAAGGATTTCCAAGATGTTAGGAAAAACGAACGATACCGAAAATGCAAAATCTGTAATTTCAAGTGACATGAAGATAAAGGGTAAAATTTCAGCAGATGGGGATTTAGTATTATTAGGATCAGTTGTTGGAGATATCAAGTGTCATAGTTTGTCAGTAGAAAATACTGGTACTTTAAAAGGGAATATTGATGCTGACGTTGTAACGGTATCTGGTAAATGTGATGGTCAAGTCTCAGGTGATATAATTTCAATTAAATCTTCTGGTAAAATTACTGGAGAGGTTTTTTATGAAAATATTTCAATAGAGGAAGGTGCTGTTGTAGAGGCTCAAGTTGGAAAAAGAAGCAGAGAAAATAAAATAAAATAAAATAAAATAAAATAAAAGGAGATTTTTTATGGCAAATAAACAGGCAATTTTAGGATCTGGGGCTAGATTTACTGGTAAAATTTCTAATGCTAAATCCATTGAAATCAATGGATATGTTGAAGCTGATTTAACTACTGAAAAAGTTACTATTGGGTCAACTGGAAAATTTCTTGGAAAAGTCGACTCAGAATTAGTTGTAATTGCAGGAGATTACGAAGGAAAAATGAAAGCTGATAGCGTTTGGTTAACTGAAACTTCAAGAATTAGCGGCGAAGTTCATTACAAGTCATTACAAATGGATAGAGGTGCAGCTTTAAATTGTAGAGTAGTACATAATTGGACTAAGGCTGATGCAAAAAAAGCAGAAGAAACCAATGAAACCGAAGAAGTTCAAGAAGATAACGCAGAAGAAAAATAATTTAGGTTTTTATGAGGATTAATTATGAGTGAAATTACATATATATCAGAAGAATTGGTTATGGAAGGCAATTTAGACTCTGCTGGATCATCGGTCGTTGTTGCTGGAAGGTTTAAAGGTGAGCTAAGAGCTAAAGATGTACTTCTGGAAGCTAATAGTATTTTTGACGGAAATTTGATTGCTGACAAAGTAACATTAGGTGGGTTAGTAAAAGGCGAAGTTGCTGCAAATACTCTTAATGTGGCAAGTAGTGCAAAAGTTGAAGGAAATTTGAAAACAAATGCTTTATCTATTGATTTAGGAGCAGAAGTTTCAGGAAGTATAAGTAGAATTTCATAATTATTGCAAAATATTTACTTTAAAGTTGTTTTAATACATTCATTAAAAAATTTTTTTGTGCTTTCTTCACCTGTTAATTTTGCAAGCTTCATTGAAGCGTATCTTCCTGCAGCAAGAGCTATTGCTAGATCATCTTGCTCAATTGTTGAGGCTTGATTAAGATGGTCTTCAATTTCGTCTCTAATCCGAATTAGCTTTTTTTCATATAAATCTTCTTGGTTAGTGTTGTAAGAAGAAAAATCTAATTTAATTATCTGGCCCATATTTACCTTCATTATATTTTTTTTACATTTAATTTAACGACTAAACTGATATAATTTTAATCTTTATGACAATAATTTTTTAAATCCACATAATGATAAATTTTCAAATATATAAAAATGGACAACAAATAGAATTTGAAAAAAATAATGCTAATTTTAATGATAAAAATTTTCAAACATTATTTATTTTTCATGGCCTTTATGGAAGAGGTAAAAATTGGCAAACATTTTCTAAAAAATTAAGTAAAGAAAAAAATCAGATAGTGGTGACCGTGGATCTAAGAAATCACGGAGGAAATGATTTCGAAGAAGATATATCATATATATTAATGATGAATGATATTGTTAATCTCTTCAATTACCTTGGCGTAAAAAAAACTAATTTATTGGGGCATTCAATGGGTGGTAAATTAGCAATGATAATTACCTTATTGCAGCCAATATATGTTAATAAGGTTATAATAGCTGATATAGCTCCTATTGATTATGATAATGATGATAACCTAATAATAAATTCTCTTTTAGATATGAATTTAGATTTGATAAAAAGTAGGATAGAAGCTGATGTAATTTTGTCTGAATATATAGATCAAAAGTTTTTAAGATCATTTTTATTACAAAATCTTGAATTAGAAGATGGAAAATATAAATGGTCAATCAATCTGGAAGCAATTAAGAAATCTCTCAATGATTTAAGAAATTTTCCTATCATAAATAATATTAATAGATTTGATAAAGAAGTACTTTGTATTTATGGAGGAAAAAGTAATTATGTTAAAGAGAAACATTTCAAGATATTTAAAAAATTTTTTTCTAATATTTTCTTTCATGAAATCAAAGATGCAGACCACTTTTTACACATAGAAAACCCATTAGAATTTTATGAAACTTCAAATAAATTTTTAAATAATTAAATATCGTATTGTTTCTAAATATTAAAAAATGTATTAAATATTCATGGATAAGAAATTAGAAACGCATATATTAAATTTATCTTGTAAAGATCAGGTAGGAATTGTTGCAAAGATTTCTTCTATACTGGCTGAATCGAACTGTAATATTGTTGAGTCTAAACAATTTACTGATCAAAAAAATGGTAACTTTTTTATCAGACAAAGTTTTTTATTACTTAATGACGAAATGTTAACAAATTTAAAAAATAATTTAGAGATGTTGGCAAAAAAATTAAATGCAGATTTTTTCTTATCTGAGATTGAAAGTCCCATGAATACTATTTTGCTTGTTTCTAAATTTGATCATTGTTTACATGATATCTTGTTTAAGGTTAGGAATAACTCATTAAATTTAAAAATTAAAGCTGTTGTATCAAATCATAAAACTGCAGAAGAGATAGCAGATTTTTCGAATATTCCATTTCACTATTTACCAATTAAACAATCAAATAAATTAGATCAGGAAAAAAAACTAAAAGAAATTATTAATAATAATGATGTTCAATTAATTGTCTTAGCTCGTTATATGCAAGTGCTATCAGAAGAATTCACAAATCATTATAAAGGAAAAATTATTAATATTCATCATAGCTTTTTGCCTAGTTTTAAAGGTGCGAGACCTTATCATCAAGCCTTTCAAAGAGGAGTGAAGATCATTGGTGCAACTGCACATTATGTTACAAAAGATCTTGATGAGGGACCCATAATTGAACAAGATACTCAAGAGGTTAATCACGAAATGATGCCTAATGATTTGGTTTTAATGGGAAGGGATATTGAAGCAAGAGTTTTGTACAGGGCCATAAAAGCTCATTCTGAAAGAAGAGTTTTTTTAAACGACAATAGAACAATTGTATTTAGAGGACAAAGAATTTAGGTATGAAGAAGCAAAGAGAAAAAGTTATAATTATTGGTTCAGGAGCTGCAGGATTGACAGCTGCAATATATGCGGCAAGAGCCAATCTCAATCCAATTGTAATTGAGGGTATCCAACCTGGTGGCCAACTTACAATAACTACAGATGTCGAAAACTACCCAGGATATGCTGATGTTGTTCAAGGTCCATGGATGATGGAACAAATGAGATCTCAGGCAATAAAAGTTGGAGCTCGTATAATCAATGATATAGTTGTTAAAATTGATTTAAAAAATAATAAAAAAATGGTGGTTTTAGATTCAAATAAATCGTTGACAACAGATACAATAATTATTGCCACTGGAGCACAGGCTAAATGGTTAGGTTTAGAAAGCGAAAACAAATATAATGGAAGAGGTGTTTCAGCTTGTGCAACCTGTGATGGCTTTTTTTACAGGAACAAAGAGGTTGCAGTAGTTGGCGGTGGTAATACAGCTGTAGAGGAAGCACTATATCTATCAAATATATGTTCTAAAGTAACTTTAATTCATAGACGTGATGAACTTAGATCAGAAAAAATTTTACAAGACAGACTTTTTTCTAAGAAGAATATAAACATTATTTGGAATAATGTTGTAAGTGAAATTTTGGGTGATGAAAATGGGGTTAGTTCTTTAAAATTAACCTCAACTAAACAAAATAAAACAGATATTATTAAAGTTGAAGGTGTTTTTATAGCCATTGGTCATAGTCCATCAACAAAGCCATTTAAAGATTTGCTTGAAATGGATAACGAAGGTTATATCATAGCGCAAAAACCAGGAACAACAATTACTAGTATAGATGGTGTTTTTGCTGCTGGTGATTGTGTTGATAAAGTTTATAGACAAGCAGTAACGGCTGCAGGTATGGGGTGTATGGCAGCACTTGATGCTGAAAAATGGATACAGAACCACAGTCTTTAATCATTTAAATTTATTAGTTCCATTATCTTGTAAACCAAAGATGCTATTGTAAAGTCATATGCAAAAAAATTTTCAATTGGAGAGAATTCAACTACATCAAATCCAATTACTTTTCTACCTTTAATTAAGCTTTTTATTAATTGTAGACTTTCGTTAAATTTAAGACCATCAGGCACTGGCGTTCCCGTAGCAGGCATTATTGACGGATCTAATCCATCTACGTCGAAAGTAATATATATGTTTTGTGGAAAGTTTATAGGTAATCTTAGGTCTTTGTTATTTTTAATATCTTCAACGCCAAAATAAAATATTTCAAAAATCTGTCTATTTTTTACTTCCTCTTTGCTTAATGCTCTTACACCAAATTGTGCTACTTTATATTTTGATTTGCTTAAAAGATACATAACACTTGCGTGTGAATGTACTTGATTTTTATAGTTTTTTCTTAAATCAGCATGAGCATCAATTTGTATAATCCCTATTTCTTCATATTTTGAGAAATTTAATCCTTTAAAAACACCATTTACAGCACCAAAAGTAATACTGTGTTCACCGCCAAGGATTACTGGTATTTTATTTTGTTTGCAAATTTTTTTTGTAGTCTTTTCTATATTAAGCATCACATTTTCTATAGGAAAATTACAATTTAAAAAAGGATGAGTGAAAATACCACTAAGGCAAGGTTCACTTTTACCAGTAAATCTCTCCAATTCGTTGCTCGCCTCTAGTATAGCTTCAGGACCATTTGATGTGCCTCTACCACAAGAGACTGTTTTTTCAAGAGGTATTGGAAGGATATGAAATTTTGCTTTATCTTTACTTTTTTCCTCAACAGAAAGTTCTGAGTTTAAAAAATTTTTCTTTGTATTTTTCATTTCTTTACCTAAAGTTAAGATAATTTATTTTCAAAATCCTCATAAGTAAATCTTTTGATTATTTCCAAATTATCATTATCGCTATCCCAAATTGCTACAGATGGTATTTTTACTCCATTAAAAAAACTAGTTTTTACCATTGTATAATGTGCTTGATCTAATATAGCTATTCTTTCTCCAACTTTGGGTGTGTACTTAAAATTATATTCTCCAATAATATCACCTGCTAAACAGCTAGGTCCGCCAAGCATAACTCTATATCCGTCTTTAGGTTCATTTAGCAATGCTGGCCTATAAGGCGCCTCAATTACATCAGGCATATGAGAGACTGCACTAATATCTGTAATTGCAATATTTGGTGCGAGTTCATTACTAGGTTTAAAACTATCTATAATTTCTCCAACTAAAATACCTGTATCTAATACAACAGCTTCACCTGGTTCAATATAAATTTGACAGCTAGTTTGATCTGCAAGTTGTTTCAAAAAAGTTTCTAATTTATCAACTTCATAATCATCTCTAGTAATATGGTGACCTCCACCAAGATTAAGCCAATTTAATTTTTTACAGAGGGGAATAATATCATTTTTAATTTTATTCCAAGTGTTTTCCAGAGGAGTGAAATTTTGTTCACACAAGGTATGAAAATGAATACCATTTAATTTGTTTATATCAATATTATACAAATCATTTAAATGCATGCCTAATCTAGAATTGATACAAGCAGCATTATATTTGTCATTATTTATTTCAGAATAAAGTGGATTAATTCTTAAACCAATTTCATTATTAAATTTTATTGCGATATTATAAAAATCATTCAATTGGTTTGTAGAATTAAAAACGATATGATCTGATAAGTTAACAATTTCTTTAATATCGTCTTTTTTATATGCTGGAGAAAAAGTACTAATTTCTCCTTTAAAATATTTTTTTGCTAACTTTGTTTCATATAGACCAGAACTGCAACATCCATCTAAATATTCAGATATTAAGGGACCAAAATAAGGAGTAGAAAAAGCCTTCAGAGCAACTAAAATTTTAACACCTGTTTTTGATTTTAGGTGATTTAAGGTTAACAAATTATCAATCAATGCTCTCTTATCTATTACAAAGCAAGGACTTGGTAATTTATATAAATCTAGTTTATTAAAATTTCTTGGGTCACCTCCCATAGTTTGAAAAAATTTATCCATTAGAAATCTACTTTGTTTTCTAGCTGTATGGTTTTCGTAGGTAAACCATGCTTATTGAGTAGTTCCATAAATGGATCTGGATCAAATTGCTCCATGTTCCAAACTCCTGGTTTGAACCAGCTTTTTTTTACCATTAGCAAAGAACCTATCATAGCAGGTACACCAGTAGTATATGAAATAGCTTGGCTACCCACCTCTTTGAAGCAATTTTCATGATTGCAAATATTATATGTGTAATATGTTTTTTCTAAGTTATTTTTTTTACCAGTAACTATTGTGCCTATACAAGTCTTCCCTTTTGTTTTTTCTCCAAGACTGCTAGGATCTGGTAAAACACTTTTTAAAAATTGTAATGGAATTATTTCTGTCCCATTATAATTGACTGGGTCGATAGATGTCATACCTATATTTTGGAGAACATCTAAATATTTTAGATAGTTATCACCGAATGTCATCCAAAATCTTGCTCTTTTAATCTCAGGATAATGTCTTATTAAACTCTCCAATTCTTCATGATACATTAAATACATATTTTTAATTCCTATTTCAGGAAATTTAAAAGAGACTTTTTTCTTAAGAGCTGGTCCGATCTTCCATTGATTATCTTCCCAATGCTTAGAATCAGATGTAACCTCTCTAATATTAATTTCAGGATTAAAATTAGTAGCAAATGGGTGTCCATGATCACCATCATTGCAGTCAAGAATATCTAAAAAATCAATACTATCCAAATGATGTTTTTTAGTAAAAGCAGTAAAAACATTAGTAACACCTGGATCAAAACCTGATCCTAAAAGAGCCATAAGGCCCTTTTCTTTAAATTTTTTATCATAATCCCATTGCCATTTATATTCAAACCTTGCTTCGTCCCTAGGTTCATAATTGGCAGTGTCTAAATAATGTGTATGAGTTAACAAACAAGCATCCATTATATTAAGATCTTGATAAGGAAGAGCTAGGTTTACAACTAAAAATGGGTTAAATTTTTTTATTAATGCTACCGTTTCGTCAATATTATCTGCATCAAGCTCTGCTACCGTGATTTTAATATTATACTTATTTTTAACACTTTTTTTAATTTGGAAGCATTTTTCGATAGATCTACTTGCTAAAATTATATTTTTAAAATAATTAGGATTTTGTGCCATTTTGTGAACTGTTACATGACTGACACCACCTGCACCAATAACTAAAATATTTCCCATTACTAACTCCCATAAATTTCCTAATTATTTATTTTTCGAAATAGGTATAACCAGAAATCGAATCCTTGAATGATTGAGTTATTTTTTTTCTTTCTGAAAGTGATAAGTCTCTACTTCTTACTGCATCCTCAACTATATGTTTGAATCTATTTATTATATTCTTAGGTTCATATTCAACATAAGTTAAAACTTCTGAAATAGTATCACCTTCTTGCTCATGTAATAATTGAAATCCTCCATTTTCTTTTAATTTTATTGTAGCAACATTTGTATCACCAAATAAGTTATGAAGATCTCCCAACGTTTCTTGATAGGCACCAATATAAAACACGCCTAAAAAATAGTCCTCACCATCACTAATGTCATGCAAAGGTAATGTGTTTGAAATACCGTCTTTCAGTACAAATTTGCTTATCATACCATCACTATCGCAAGTAATATCATTTAAAATAACTCTTCTGTTTGGTCGCTTATTATGTTTTTGAAGTGGCGCAATAGGATGAATTTGATCAATAGCCCAAACATCTGGTAGGCTTTGAAATATCGAAAAGTTGCCATGATATATATCTGCCATATTATCAATTGCATCTTGAAGTTCTTCAGTTATTTCCGGTGTTGAAGAGAGAACTGTTTTAATTTTATTTATGATGTATAAATAAGTTTCTTCAGTTTTTGCCATATTTGATAAATCTATTTGACCACTTCTAAAAAGAGCTCTTATTTCTTCTCTATAATAATTTAAATCGTTCAAACATTCTTGGGCTCTTTCTAAATTTAAATATTCAGGAATTTGAATCATATTTTTTAATAAAGGATGGTCATTTGAATTAATTTCCTGTTTTTTTTCACTATCAAAGTTTGTTGTCTCTAAAATATTAAAAATTAGCATTGAACTTGATGCAATGCATGCCCTTCCAGACTCTGTAACGATTATAGGATGATCTATGTTTGATTGATCTAATTCATATTTAACAGTTTCAACAATATTTATACAATATTCATCTAATGAATAATTTATTGAGTTAAGAGAAGACTTTTGTTCTCCTGTATAATCCACACCTAAGCCACCTCCAAGATCTAAATATTCTAGTGTTGCACCTTGTTTGCACATTTCTGAGAAAAATCTACAAGCCTCTTGTGTAGCTTTTCTAATTTCAATGATATCAGGAATTTGGCTTCCAAGATGTGAATGTTGTAGAACCAAGCAATCAAGATAGTTATTAACTTTTAATTTTTTTATAACTTTCATGATTTGTTCAACAGACATTCCAAATGCACTTCGATCTCCACTTGATTGAGACCAATTACCACTAACTTTGTTTGTTAATTTTACCCTTATTCCAAGTAATGGTCTTACATTTAGTTCTTGAGAAACTTCAATGATTAGATCAAGTTCACGGGGACTTTCTAGAACTAAAATAGTTTTAAAACCAATTTTTAGCGATAAGATCGCCAAATTAATAAATTCTCTGTCCTTAATTCCATTACATATAATAGTAGACTCGCTAGAGAGATCGTGTGCTAAAGCTATCAATAATTCAGGTTTAGAACCAACTTCTAAACCAAAATCAAACTCTTTTCCAAAATCAACTATTCTGTCAATCACTTGCGCCTGTTGATTTACTTTAACTGGAAAAACACCCTTATAAAAACCTTTATATCCAACTTCTTTTATTGCTTTAAAAAAAGACTCATTAATTTGTTTTATTCTAAATGCTAAGTAATCTGTAACTCTTAAAAGTACTGGGCAGCTAATACCTCTTTCATTAAGGCTTTCTATAATTTTAATTAGGTCGATAGCAGGATTAGATGGAAAAAATGGATTTTTAAGTCCTACATTACCATTATTTAGGACCTCAAGGATATCATCACCCCATTTTTTAATTCCATAAATATCATTATCCATATTTTTGGCCTATTATTATAAAATGATTTGATTATATTGCTATTAACTGTTGGTCAAGTTATGCTTTATTTTAATTATAAATTTTAAATCTTTTATGAAACTATTATTTAATGTTTTTTTTAAAAAAAAATAACCTCGTCGATAAATCAGATGCTTTAGTAGGAAGAAATGATCCTATTGAAAATGAGTTGTTTCACGAGATTAATGGTCGTAATCTAATGGAAATTCCAAATGAATTTGAAATAATTATACTTGGAATGGGATGTTTTTGGGGTGCTGAAAAGATTTTTTGGCAACTTGATGGGGTTTATCATACATCAGTTGGTTATGCTGGTGGTTATACTAAAAATCCAACTTATGATGAAGTATGTAGCGGGTTAACAGGTCATACAGAAGTTGTTAGAGTTGTATATGATCCTAAAAAATTAAATTTAAAAACTATTTTAATTCAATTTTGGGAAGGACATGATCCAACTCAGGGTATGAGGCAAGGTAATGATATAGGTACTCAATATAGATCGGCAATTTTTGTAAATAATTCTGAAAACCTAAATGATGTAATGACTTCTAAAATAGAATTTCAATCTTTACTTCATTCAGCAGGATTTAATGAAATCACTACTGAAATTAAAAAAAATATAGTTTTTTATTTTGCTGAAACTTACCATCAACAATACCTTTATAAAAATCCAAATGGTTATTGTGGTTTGGGTGGTTGTGGAGTTAAATTTAAATAAATTTGCTAAAGTTATTTTAGATCTTGACCAAAATGAATTGTTATTATATCACTTCAACTGATTAATTAATTAATAGGGCTATTATGAAAGTAGTAAGTTCTCTAAAAACTCTCAAAGTCAGAGATAGAAACTCTCAAATCGTAAAACGTAGAGGCCGTCTATACGTTATTAATAAGAGGAACCCTAGATTTAAAGCTCGGCAGGGTTAACTTCTAGGCTTTATAAACAATATATTGTCTTAATTAATTCTTGATATGTATTATCATACATAGGTATAGTATAATGAAGATAACCAATATAATTGAAGAAACTAAATCTATAAGTTCCAATATTAAGAACTCATATATCGACTTTTCAAAAATGACTATAAGTGTTGTTGCCGTCTGTTCTGACATTTTAAAAAATGGCAAGCCTTTAATAGGTTATGGGTTTAATTCGAATGGAAGGTATGGACAAGGTCACCTTATCAGAGAGAGATTTGCTCCAAGATTATTGGAAGCTAACACCAATGAAATATTAAATGATGAAGGTACAAATTTTGATCCTATAAACATGTGGAATGTCATGATGAAAAATGAAAAACCTGGTGGACATGGGGAAAGGTCTGTGGCTGTAGGGACCATTGACATGGCAATATGGGATCTTATTTCCAAAATTGAAGATAAACCATTATTTCAAATGCTAGCCGAAAGATATGGTAATGGTGTGCCAAATAGAAAAGTGTTTGTTTATGCCGCTGGTGGATATTATTGGCCAAATCAAGGAATTAATGGTTTAACTGACGAAATAAAAAAATATTTAGATCTTGGTTATTCTGTAGTTAAAAAAAAAATAGGTGGAGCTTCTTTGTCAGAAGATTGTAAAAGGATTGAAGCTATTTTAAAAATATTAGGTCCAGAAGATCAGCTTGCTGTTGATGCAAATGGTAGGTTTGATCTTGAAACAGCGATTGAATATGGCAAAGCTTTATCAAAATATAATTTATTTTGGTACGAAGAGCCCGGTGATCCTCTAGATTTTGAACTTCATAAAGAATTATCAAAGCATTATTTAAAACCGTTAGCAACTGGCGAGAATTTATTCTCATTTCATGACGCAAGAAATCTCATTAGATATGCTGGAATGAGAAAAGATAAAGATTGGCTTCAATTTGATTGCGCTTTAAGTTATGGATTAGTTGAATATTTAAATATTATTGAAATGCTCAAAGAAAATCAATGGGATGTTTCAAGGTGTATTCCTCACGGAGGTCATCAAATGTCTTTGGCAATTGCAGCGGGATTAGGACTAGGTGGAAATGAGAGTTATCCAGATCTTTTTCAACCATATGGCGGATTTCCTGATGGTGTTAGGGTTGAAAAAGGTTATGTGACTTTACCAGAAATAACAGGAATTGGTTTTGAAGGAAAATCTGATCTTTACTCAGTAATGAAGCAGATGGTAGCTTAAATATCAAAAAAATCATTACCTTTATTGTCAATTACAACAAATGCAGGAAAGTTTTTAACTTCAATTTTCCAAATAGCCTCCATTCCAAGCTCAGGATATTCCAAAACCTCTATTTTTTTTATACAGTCTAGTGCAACTTTTGCAGCAGTTCCTCCAATGGTTCCAAGGTAAAATCCTCCATGTTTTTTGCACGCTTCTCTAACTTGCTTTGATCTGTTTCCTTTTGCTAACATAATCATTGATCCACCATTTTCTTGAAATTTATTTACATAAGAATCCATTCTACCAGCAGTAGTTGGACCAAAAGATCCAGATGGCATGCCCTTTGGTGTTTTAGCTGGACCGGCATAATAAACAGGATGATCTTTTATATAATCAGGTAGCTTACCATCCTCCTCTAATCTTTGAAGTAACTTTGCATGAGCTATGTCTCTTGCTACAATCATTGGTCCAGAAAGATTAACTCTTTTCTTAATTTTACATTCATTTAATTGTTCTAAAATATTTTTCATTGGTTTATTTAAATCAATATCTGTAACATCTGCCGAAATTTCATCTAAATTCACATCGGGTAAATATTTGCTTGGTTCTGTTTCAAGTCTTTCAACAAAAATTCCATCCTTATTGATCTTCCCTAAAATTTGTCTATCTGCTGAACAAGAAACCCCAATTCCAATTGGCAGTGATGCTCCATGCCTTGGAAGTCTAATAACTCTTACATCATGACAAAAATATTTTCCTCCAAATTGTGCGCCTACACCCATTTCTCTTGTGAGGTTTAATATTATCTTTTCCCATTCTAAATCTCTATATGCATGGCCATACTTAAAGTTTCCAGCTTTAGGCAAATTATCTAGATAACGCATAGATCCAAGTTTAACAGTCTTTAAATTAAATTCTGCTGATGTACCTCCAATAACAACGGATAAATGATAAGGTGGGCAAGCTGCAGTGCCAAGAGAAATAATTTTCTCATAAAGAAATTTTTTTAAATTTTCTGGATTCAGGGTAGCAGGTGTTGCTTGGAATAAAAAACTTTTGTTAGCAGATCCTCCACCTTTTTGAACAAAGGCAAATTTATACTCTTGTCCTTCATTAGCAAATATACTGATTTCTGCAGGTAAATTATTTGCAGTATTTT
>CACHVW010000023.1 GCA_902583415.1 uncultured SAR116 cluster alpha proteobacterium
GCAGCTGGGTTAATATCAAGTTTTGAAGCATTAGCAACTGCCCGTTCTTTTGGAATTGAGCCAGAAAACTTTTTAAAAATCATAAATGGAGCTACAGGTAAGAATAATACTACTGAAGTTAAACTGGATAAATTTGTAATTTCTGAAAAATTTAACTCAGGATTTGCACTAGATTTAATGGTTAAAGATGTCACGATTGCGAATAGTTTAATTAAAGGCTTATCCTCTAATAAACCACTTTCAAATGATGTTTTATCTTATCTTTCAGAGTCACTTAAAGCATTGGGTGGTAACCCAGATCACACAGAAGTTTATAAAACAATTAAGAATTAATATTAAAAAGCACAAAATTTATTTGAAAACAATTTTATTGTAGTTATGGATTTGAATAAATAACAAAACTTAAGTTTTTAGTTTGTTTGCAGTTGAGAAATAGTTGTTGTGCTAGTGTTCAATTCAAGGCTCATTTTAAATTCAATTAATGATGGTCCATCTACTTCCATTGCACTTTTTATTGTTGGTAGTATTTCTTCAGTATTATATATTGTAAAACATTTTAAACCAAAGCTTTCACCATACTTAGCAAAGTCTGGATTAACCAGATTTGTTGCATAATGATCTCTAGTTGGGAAGTGAACTTCTTGATGATATCGTATAGTACCATAATGATTATTATTAGCTACTATTACTCTTATTTTAGCCTTCTGAGCAACTGCTGTTGCAAGCTCGGAACCAGTCATTAAAGCCCCACCATCTCCAACAATTGAATAAACTTGTCTGTCTGGAAACCTAAGTGCAGCTGCAATACCTGCAGGAATTCCCATGCCCATAGCACCAATTTCTGAGCCTATTAATTTCATTGTAGATTTAAATGGAAACCTATGATGCATCCAACTTGTAAAATTTCCAGCATCATTGGTAATTATTGAGTTTTCTGGTGCTATTTTACCTAAACCATCAATGAAATGAGCAAAATCTAGTCCGTCATTTGCATTTCTTGGAGTTATAGTTGCATCATTATTTAAATAACGATAATGACAAAGTTTAACCCATTCATTTCTTTCATTATTTGCATTATTGTTTGAAAACTTAGATAGTTGATCTAAAAAATTCTCACTATCTGCAACTATACCCATATCAGTTCGAAAAATTTTACCTATTGTATTTGGATCAGGTATTACGTGAATAAACGTTTGTTTTGATGAAGGAAATTTATAGGCCATATTTGGTACACCATTAAACCTATGGCCAACAACCAGGACTAAGTCCGCTTCTAATGCATTTTTTCTTACAGGTTCTGGAGGTCTTAAACCTAATTCTCCAGCATAGTGTAAGTTATCGTTGGAAACAATATCTTGATGCTCATAAGTACATAAAACTGGTAAATTATGTGCTTTTGCAACTTTTTCCACAAGTTTTCTTGACCTAGTTGTTATATGTACTTGTCCACCAACAACAAGAACTGGCTTTTTTGCGTTTGATAATAAGTTAGATACTTCTTTTACCTTTTCAGGGAAAGCTAAGGGTGGGTTTATTTTAATACGCTTTACATCTTCATATTCAATTTTAGATTCTAAAACATCTGTTGGTATGGCTATAACTACAGGGCCTGGTATACCACTTTCAGCAATGTGAAATGCCCTTGCCGTTACGTTGGCAATTTCACTTGGTGTATTAATCTGTTCTACGTGCTTTGCCATATCAGAAAATGTTTTGATGAAATCCATTTCTTGTAAATGCATTTTGCCAGTACTAATGCGATTGACTTGACCAATAAACAAAACCATAGGTACTCCGCCTTGATGCGCTGAGTGAACTGAAATTGAAGCATTAGTTGCTCCTGGGCCTCTGCTTACAAAAGCAACACCAGCTTTGCCTGTACATTTTGCATCTGCGACAGCCATAAAGCCGGCACCTCCTTCATGCCTGCAAGTAACAACCTCTATTCCAGGTGAATATAGCAATTCATCCATAACGGATAGATATGACTCGCCAGGAACACAAAAGAAACGATCAACACCATGATTTTTTAAAGTTTGTACAAAAACTGAAGCAGCTTTTTTTAACATTTTACTTCCCTTATTTATATTGTTGGTTTTTTTCCACCATCTAAATTAATTTCTGTCCCCGTAAGGTGCCTAACTTTTGGATCACAAAGAAAATATGCTAATTCAGCAACTTCTTCTGGAGTTGAAAATCTATCCAATCCTATATTTTTTAAGGCATTTTTTTTTGCATCAACAAAACTTATACCTTCTCTATCCGCATTATTTTGTATAATAGTTATTAAACGATCAGTTGATGTCATGCCAGGATTGATAGAGTTTACATTAACTCCATCAACTAATCCTCTTTTAGATAGAGCTTTTGTAAAGTTTAGAAAAGCAGCATTAACAGCTCCACCAACCATAAAAAATGGGTCAGGAGAATGGCTCATAGCTCCGTTAATTGAAACAATCCATCCTTTATTTTTCGATAAGATTGGCCAAAATGCCCTTGATAATCTAACAGCACTATAGAATTTAAGTGCAAACCCATCTTCAAAATCTTCTATAGGTTGCTTAAGGAAATCTCCACTTTTTGTTGCTCCAGCTGAGAAAATTAACGTATCAAAATTTGTAAACTCTTTTTCCACAGATTTAATAGCATTTTCGCATCCTATTTTTGTTTTTAAATCCTCTGCATAATAATTTACATTAACATTATATTTATTTTGTAATTCAGTTTTTGTATTTTCTAAGTTTTCTCTATTAGAGGCGAGCAGATAAATATCAGATTCTTCTTTTGCAAAACGTTCAGCTATGGCTTTGCCAATTCCTTTGCTGCCTCCAGTAACAATTACTTTACGTTTCATTTTTTTATTTCCCCAATAAAACAATTATTAACTTATTAATAATTTAAAAAGTGTATATTAATTTTTTGATTAAGACACTTAGATTTTGTATAAAATCTAATTATTAGCTAATCATAAAAATATTTTATATAAAAGAGCCTGTATTATGGATTTAAGCTCAAAAAAACAATCAAATTTTTGGTATAGTTCGATAAGTGAAAATGATAAAATCAAGGCTCTTTTAGGTCCTACAAATACAGGTAAAACCTATTATGCAATGGAAAGAATGCTCTCTCACAGTTCTGGGATAATCGGATTTCCTCTTAGATTATTAGCTCGAGAAAATTATGATAAAGCAGTTTCAAAGGTTGGAAAGTCTGAGGTTGCTCTTGTGACTGGTGAAGAAAAAATTATTCCTCCTAACGCAAAATATTTTTGTTGTACTGTAGAGTCTATGCCATTAGAAAAATCATTTTCTTTTGTCGCAATTGATGAAATACAATTAGCAGCTGACCCTGATAGAGGACATGTATTTACAGATAGAATTCTTAATACTAGGGGGACTGAAGAAACAGTTTTTCTCGGTGCTGAAACTATAAAGCCAATACTACAAAAAGTTTTACCAAATTGTTCAATAGAAATAAGACCAAGGCTTTCTGTTTTGAGTTATGTGGGTGTGAAAAAACTCACAAGGTTGAAACCTAGAACTGCTATTGTTGCTTTTTCTATACCAGAAGTCTACAAAATTGCTGAACTTATTAGAACAAAAAAAGGTGGAGCTGCAATTGTTATGGGAGCTTTGTCACCTAGGACTAGAAATGCCCAGGTTGATCTTTATCAAAATGGTCAAGTTGACTACTTAATTGCAACAGACGCCATTGGTATGGGTTTAAATATGGACATTGATCACGTTGCTTTTGCATCTGATACAAAATTTGATGGGAAAATACCAAGATATCTTAATCCCGCAGAAATTGCTCAAATAGCAGGTAGGGCTGGAAGATATTCACGTAATGGTTCATTTGGAGTAGTAGAAGATCATCTGAATTTTGATGAAGAAACAATTGAACAAATTGAGCATCATTCTTTTTTTCCTTTAAAAAATATTTGGTGGAGAAATTCAGAATTAAATTTTAGTTCTTTAAAAGGATTAGTTAGCTCATTAGAAGCTTATCCACCGTTCAATTTCATGAGAAGAAAGGTTGGAGCATTAGATGCACTTTGCCTTAATCATTTATCTGAAATTAGTTCAATTAAAAATAAAATTAACAATAAGGAAGCACTAATTTTATTATGGGATGTTTGTCAAATTCCTGATTTTAGTAATTCCTTGTCAGGTGTTCATTTTAGCTTGCTAGAAAAAACTTTTGAATTATTATTAGCTAATGGAAAACTAGATAATGAATGGATAAAATCTCATCTAAACAGGCTTAATAGGTTTGATGGAGAAATAGATACTCTATTAAATAGGATATCAAATATCAGAACTTGGACATTTATTACAAATAGACAACAATGGATAGATGAATCTGAATATTGGCAAAATGAAGCAAAAACAATTGAAGATAAATTATCTGATGAATTGCATAATAGATTAACTCAACGATTTGTTGATAAGAGAATTGTAATTATAAATAAAACTCTAAACGAGCATAGTAATTTGGAAGCTTTAATAAGATTAGATGGCAAGGTGATTGTTCAAGGTGAAGAAGTTGGATTATTAAGAGGTTTTGAATTTATTCCTTCTCTTTCTGAAGGTGAAAAAGCTGGTCCAATTTTATCTGCGGCTAGAAAAATTTTACCTAAAGAAATTGAAAGACGTGTAAGAGAGCTTTTAATGTCTGATAATGCAGCCTTTAAATTTGATGATTTTGGATTTATCTTATGGCAAAATAACAAGGTTGCAAAACTAACAAATGGTGAAATCTTATATTCACCTAAAGTTATCATTATTAACTCTGAATTTTTGTCTGACGAACAGATTAAGCAAATAGAAATAAGAGTAAATGAGGCAGTTGAGAAAAATATAGAAAATATTTTATCCGAAGCCATTAATTTAAAAAAACCTATTTTAAATTTTGAACAACAAAAAAGTGAAGGTGAGAGTGAAAAAAATCATAACGTTTCATTAACAAAAAATGATGATGAAAGAAAGCATGGTGAAAGTATTTCAGGAAAAGCTCTTGGCATTGCATATCAAGTTTATGAAGGATTAGGTTCAGCTCAAATCAATAATTTATCAATGTCCATAGTTAATTTATCAGAAGCTGAAAAAAGAAATTTAGCAAAACTAGGGCTAAGATTAGGTGTTGAAACTATTTATTTACCTAATCTCCTTAAGCCAGCTGCAATAAAATTAAGAGCTTTATTATGGTCTGTTCATAATCAAGATTTTCCAAAAGATGCTTTTCCACCTGATGGACGCGTGAACATAAAAATTTTACCAAATATAAAAAAAGAGTTTTACAGGGCCTTGGGTTTTGTGCCTCTCGGGAATTTGGCTCTTAGAGCTGACATTGCTGAGAGATTGTCCGCCTTAATAAGGATAGAAGCAAGAAATGGTCAATTTAAGATTAATGAGACCATGTTATCTATTGCAGGTGCAACAAAAATTCAAATGGAAGAAATTCTCTATGATTTAGGTTACTCAAAGTGTGGTGAAGAGTCTTCAACTTTAGCTGACCAAGTCCCAATTACTATTTTTGAAAAAAAAAAGAAACCTTTTAAACCTAAATTCAAAACATCCAATAAAAAAACTCTGAAAAGTAAAGATAATAATGTCAAAAAATTTTCAAAAACAAAAAATAAAGAAAAATCACCAGATCCTTTATCACCATTTGCAATTTTAAAATCTATAAAAATTAAAAAATGAAATGATATCTAACGTTTTAGAAAAAAAGATACTTAGGCTTGATATTTATTTATATTATATCCGGATATTTAAAAGTAGAAGCATAGCAACAAAATTTGTATTAAACAATAGGTTACGTATATCAGGTCAAGTTACTCAGAAACCACATAAAATGATATCTGTCGGTGACGTGCTAACAATGACAATTAACAATAATGTAAAGATATTAAAAGTTTTAGATATACCCAGTCGAAGAGGTCCTTATCAAGAGTCACTAAATTTTTACGAAGATATTACTCCGATTGAAATTATTCCCAAAAAGAAAAGTAGTAATATTGATATTAAGTTTGTTGAGAGAGTTGGACGTCCAACAAAAAGAGAAAGGCGTCAAACAGATAGGTTAATGGGCAGGGATTAAAATTATACTAAATCAATACTTGTAATGATAATTTTTGTAGTTTAAATAAAGTAATTTTGAGAGTGATATGACTTATATAGTTAATGATAAATGTATAAATTGCAGACATACTGATTGTGTCGAAGTCTGTCCTGTAGATTGTTTTTATCTTGGAGAAAACACCATTGTTATTCATCCTGATGAATGTATAGATTGTGGTGTCTGTGAGCCAGAATGTCCTGTAGATGCTATCCAAGCAGACACTGATCCTGGAGCTGATGAATGGTTAGAATATAATAGAGAGATGTCAGAGATTTGGCCCAACATTACTATGAAGATTGATCCTTTGCCTGACTATGAAAAATATACTGACGAAGAAGGTAAATTTCAAAAATATGGTTCAAAAAAACCTGGAACTATTTAGCATCTTAAACATAACTATCTTATAGCTGGTGTTTTACGCGTTTTTGTGGTATAAATGCGTTTTTAAAAATTTCTAAAATAAAAACTAGAACATAAAATTTTAAAATAGGTGATTAAATTGTCAAAAGAACAAAATTTTGTTAGCTCATTTATACCTGGTGATTTCGTTGTTTATCCAAGTCATGGTGTTGGTAAAATTATTGGAACAGAAAAGCGTAAAGTCGAAGATATAGAGCTAGAATTACTAGTAATAAGATTTGAACATGAAAGAATGACTCTCAGAGTTCCATTGTCTAAAGCAACTGAATCAGGTTTAAGAACTTTATCAAGTAAAGTACAGATGGAAGAAGCAATTGTTACATTAAAAGGTAAAGCAAAAGTTAAAAAAACTATGTGGTCACGACGAGCTCAAGAATACGAAACTAAAATTAATTCTGGAAGTTTAGTTTCTATTGCAGAAGTCGTTAGAGATTTGTATCGTAAAGATGATCAAGGTGAACAATCTTATTCTGAAAGACAAATGTATCAGGCTGCTTTAGAACGTTTGGCTAGTGAATTCGCAGCAGTTGATAATACTGATAAACAAAGTGCAGTTGTAAAACTAGAAAAAATAATTGATGATAATACTGAGGAAGCTGCTTAATAAATTTGGATTTACGATTTAAATAAATGTTAAATTTAAATAATAAAACCGATTTTTTTTTTGATTGTCTGCCATCATATGATAGTGGTTATTTAGAAGTTGGCAATGGACATTCGATATACTTCGAGCAATATGGTAATCCCGAAGGCATACCCATCCTTTTTTTGCATGGTGGTCCAGGTGCAGGCTTCTCAAATTCTCATAAAAGTTTTTTTGATCCAAATATCTTCAGAGTTATTTTTTTTGATCAAAGAGGTTCTGGTAAAAGCATACCTTATGCTGAAACGAATTATAATAGTACCCAACTTTTAATTTCAGATATTGAAAATTTAAGAAATTCATTAAAAGTAGATAAGTGGCATCTTTTTGGTGGATCATGGGGAAGTACATTAGCATTACTATATGGTATTGATCACCCCAATAGGTGTTTGGGTTTTATTTTAAGGGGTATATTTTTAGGTACTAAAATTGAAATAGATTGGTTTTTATACGATATAAAAAAATTTTTCCCTGAAGCTTATAATAAATTTATATCATCTATTCCACAAAATAATAGAAATAATATTCTCGAATGGTTTTATACTCAACTTCATAGTAATAATAGATCAAAAAATCTGAACGCTGCTTCTTTGTGGGCAGAATATGAAAATTCTTGTTCTTCTCTTAATTATTCGTCACGACCAATTTCTGGTGAGCAGGCTCTTGCAATATCAAAAATAGAGACACATTATTTTATGAATAATTGCTTTATAGAAGATAACTATATTATTAAAAACTTACATAAAGTTTCCAATGTAAAATCCTTTATCGTACAGGGAAGGCATGATGTAATTTGTCCTCCATTTACTGCACTAAAACTTGCTGATTGTTGGAATGGTTCAAGAATTGAAATTGTAGATGATGCAGGTCATTCGGGTTTTGAAACCAATATCAGTAAAAAATTAATAAATGCTCTTCAAATGATCAAGTAAACTGTTGATTAAATTTTTTTGAAAGGTTAACTTTTAAAAAATTATTAATTGGAATAGGCTCTAACTAATTATGAGTAATAATGATCTAAAAAAACTAACTTTTGAAAAAGCTATGAAGGAATTAGAAGAGCTTGTAGATAGTCTTGATAAAGGAGATGTTTCACTTGATGAGGCAATGGCTGCATTTGATAGAGGTTCACAATTAAAAGATTATTGTGAAAAAAAACTACAAGAAGCAAAAATGAAAGTTGATACTATAAAGGCATCAGACAATATTGACACTATACCAGAGAAGTTATCACCTTTTAAACCTGATTAATTTATTATAAAGTTAATTAGGATAATTTAATGATTGAATTTCAAAATAAGCTTGAAAAAAATTCTCAAGAAATCGATAGATTTCTAGATAGTTATTTACCATATGGTAATGGCTTAAATTCCAAACTTTTTAAAGCAATGAGATACTCTTCAATTAGTGGTGGAAAAAAAATAAGAGCTTATTTAGTTTTGGAGTCTGGTCGTTTTATTAGTGCAATTAATAATAAAACTCTATCTAAATCAAAATATAATGAATTAATTGCCGTTGGAGCAGCTATCGAAGCAATACATACTTATTCATTAATTCATGATGATTTACCAGCTATGGACAATTCTCCTATTAGAAGAGGAAAGGCAGCTAATCATGTAAAATTTGATCATCATACCGCTATACTAGCTGGAGATGGACTGCTTAGTTGGGCTTTTCAAATAATAGGAGATAGAAATTTTATCTCTAATTCAGAAAAAAGATCTGAGATTTGTGTTGCTTTAGCAAAAGCTATTGGCCCAAATGGCATGGTTGGAGGCCAACAAGCAGATATGGACTATGCAAAGCACAAATCTATAGATTTACGTCAGATAGAGTGGATTCAAAATCATAAAACAGGCGCATTAATATCTTGTTGTTCTCATGTGGCGTCAGTGTTAGTAAACGCAAGTGATGAGCAAAAAAGCAATCTTATAAATTACTCTAATCATATTGGTTTAGCTTTTCAAATTGCAGATGATTTACTTGATCTTGATGGAAATGAGTTCTCAATGGGAAAGCCTGTAAGACAAGATACAAAGAATAAAACACCTAATTTTGTAACGATTTTAGGTAAAGAAAAAGCTACAAAAAAAGCCCTTGAGGAATCTAGCAAAGCCATAAATTTGATACAAAAATTTAAACAAGAATCAGAAAATCTTGTATCTTTAGCTAAATATACTGTAAATAGAAATAAATAAATTTAAGTTTGTTGTTATGGGTTTAAGTTGATAAATGGCAATTAAAGATAAAAAAACAAAATCTTTTACCTCACAATTACTAGATAAGGTAAACAACCCGAACGATCTCAAATTTTTAAAACTTGAAGATCTTGATCAACTTTCTTCAGAATTACGTTCTGATATGATTGACATTGTCTCTAAAACAGGTGGACATTTAGGTGCAGGTTTAGGTGTTGTTGAGCTTGCTATTGCAATTCATTATGTTTTTGACACTCCTGACGATCGATTAATTTGGGATGTTGGGCATCAAGCATATCCTCACAAAATTTTAACCAACAGAAGACAGCAAATGTCTACTCTGAGAAAGTCAGGAGGTCTCTCAGGATTTACAAAACGAACAGAATCTATTTTTGATCCTTTTGGGGCAGGGCATTCTTCAACATCAATTTCTGCTGCTCTAGGAATGGCTGTTGCAAGAGATAAACTTGGAAAATCCAATAATGTAATAGCTGTCATTGGTGATGGTGCTATGAGTGCTGGAATGGCATATGAAGCAATGAATAACGCTGGAGCTCTTAAAACTAATTTATTAGTTATTTTAAATGATAATGATATGTCTATAGCTCCAGCTGTGGGTGCCTTAAGCAACTATTTATCTAATGTTGTATCAAGTCGACCATTCAATAATGTAAGAGAAATTGCTAAACAAATGGTTAATCTTTTTCCAAAAGAAATTGGTGAAACAGCTAAAAGAGCTGAGAATCTAGCAAGAAATTTTTTAGGAAACGCAGAAGGTACTATTTTTAGTCATATGGGTATGAATTATCTAGGTCCAATAGATGGTCATGATGTTAAATCCATAGTTAAAATATTACAAAATCTAAAAAACGGATCTCAAGATAAACCCATTTTGCTCCATGTGGTAACAGAAAAGGGAAGAGGACATCCTTTTTCTAGAGGTTCTCATGAAAAATATCATGCTGTATCTGAATTTAATATAATTACTGGTGATTCAGTTAAATCAATATCTAATGCGCCTACTTATACTAATGTTTTTGCAGAAACACTCTGTAAAATTGCCGAAAAGGATAAAAAAGTTTTAGCTATAACTGCTGCCATGCCTTCAGGAACTGGCTTAAATAAATTTGCAGAAAAGTTTGAAGATAGATTTTATGATGTCGGAATTGCAGAACAACATGCTGTAACGTTCGCTGCTGGAATGGCTTCAGAGGGTTTAAAACCGTTTGTAGCCATTTATTCAACTTTTTTACAAAGAGCCTATGATCAAGTAGTTCATGATGTTGTAATACAAAATTTGCCTGTTAAGTTTATGCTTGATAGAGCAGGATATGTGGGTGCTGATGGAGCAACTCATGCAGGTTCATTTGATTTAGCATATCTTTGTTGTTTACCAAATGTAGTTGTAATGGCGCCTAGTGACGAAGCAGAGTTGGCGAAAATGGTTGTAACTGCTTCAAAATATAGTGATGGTCCAATTTTTTGCAGATATCCAAGGGGTGAAGGAGAGGGTGTTGATATCACCGATATTGTTCAAGATGTTAAAATTGGTAAAGGAAGAATTATCAAAAAAGGAAAAGATTTAGCAATTCTTGCTTTGGGTACAAGAGTTGGCCCTGCATTGAAAGTTGCTTATCACCTATTGCAAGATAATTTAGAAATAACTGTTGCTGATGCACGTTTTGCAAAACCAATTGATACAGAATTACTTGAAAAATTATGGAACGAACATCAAAAACTTATAATTGTAGAGGAAGGTTCTGCAGGAGGATTTAGTTCTCATTGTTTACATTTCTTATCATCTAAGGATCTTCTTAATAAGCATGATAAAGAAATTAAATGCTTAACAATGCCAGATAACTTTCAAGATCACGCTTCTCAAAAAGAGCAACTTGCAAAAGCAGGTTTGGACACAGATGGGTTGATGAAGGTTGTTTCTAAAATGATACCTTTGTCGAATGTAAAAAATAAATCTATTACTAACTAAACTTTAAAAATATTTTAGGACCTTTAAAATAAGTAAAGAACGAATAGATAAACTTATGGTTTTAAAAGGCTTTGTTAAAAGTAGAGAGCAAGCTAATTCTATTCTTATGACTGGAAATGTGTTCGTTGATAATAAGCGTGTTGAAAAACCTGGACAACAAGTATCGCAAAACTCAAAAATTGAAATAAAAGGTAAAACATATCCATGGGTGTCTAGGGGAGGAGTGAAATTAAATAAAGCTATATTAGAATTTAATTTAGACTGTAATTCTATTATAGCACTTGATATTGGAGCAAGCACAGGCGGTTTTACGGATGTTTTGTTAGCAAATGGAGCTAGTAAAATTTATGCAGTAGATGTTGGATATGGGCAATTAGACTGGAAATTGAGACAAGATGAAAGAGTTATTGTTAAAGAAAAAACAAATGCCAGATATTTAACAAATAAAATTATTCAAGATCCTTTGGATGCTTTGGTTTGTGATGCATCTTTTATATCGTTGAAGAAAGTTTTATCTCCAGGACTTAGGCTTCTAAAATCTCATGGATGGTTAGTAGCTCTAATTAAACCCCAATTTGAAGTAGGAAAAGGTCTTGTCGGGAAGGGTGGCGTAGTTAGAGATCCTAAACTACATGAGTCAGTAATTAATGATATAACAAAATGGATAGAGCTTGAAATTAATATGAATATTTTAGGAGTTATTGAAAGCCCTATTTTAGGTCCTAGTGGTAATAAGGAATTTTTAATTGTAGCTAAAAAAATTTAATTCATTAAACGTATTCTTCAATCTTCCCAATTTGACTTTCATGCTCTAATAATTGATCTAAAATAGTTATTGCCATCATAGCTTCAGCTACAGGAACAGCCCTAATGCCAACACAAGGATCGTGCCTACCTTTAGTTTTAATCTTAATAGGTTCATTTTGTAAATTTATAGAGTTTTTTTCTGTTAAAATAGAGCTCGTTGGTTTAACAATGAATTTAGCTACTATAGGCTGGCCAGAAGAAATCCCGCCCAATATTCCTCCAGAGTGATTTGATCCAAAATAATAATCTCCTTTATTGTCAGGATAAATTTCATCATTGGCTTCACTTCCTGTTAAAGACGCTAAATCAAAACCAGAACCAATTTCTACACCTTTTACAGCGTTTATACTCATTAACGCTTCAGCAATTTGACTATCTAATTTTTTATAGATTGGACTGCCTAATCCTCTTGGCACATTTTCAGCGACAACTTCAATTATTGCACCAGCACTATTCCCGTTTTTCCTAATATTATCTAACCAAATTTTCCAATTTTTAGCTGCTTTTGGATCTCCACAAAAAAAAGGGTTATTGTTAACTTCGTTCCAATCAAAATTTTTACGATTAATTTTATTTGGCCCTAACTGGATTACACTAGCCCTAATTTTTATAGATTTTGTTAATTTATTTTCTAATACCTTAAACGCAATTGCACCTGCCGCAACTCTCACAGCTGTTTCCCTTGCGCTTGATCTGCCTCCTCCTCTATAATCTCTAATTCCATATTTTTTTTGATATGTAATGTCAGCATGTCCTGGTCTAAATTGAGTAGAAATTTCAGAATAATCTTTACTTCTTTGATCTTCATTTTTTATTTGAAGCGCAATTGGATGACCTGTAGTTTTCCCCTCAAAAGTACCAGAGAGAATTTCTACAATATCGTTTTCTTTTCTTTGTGTAACATATTTAGACTGGCCAGGTTTTCTTCTATCTAAGTAAACTTGAATGTCTTTTTCATTTACAGGAATTAAAGGAGGTACTCCATCCACTATGCATCCAATTGCTTTACCATGACTTTCGCCAAAGCTGGTAAATTTAAAAATATTTCCAAAAGAGTTGCTTGCCATTTAAATTCTTTCAATTAGAAAATTTTAGTAATTTAAATTTCTTTTTTTTCAGTAGACATATCTGGTGCATCAATGGCTTTCATGCCTACTACATGATAACCACAATCAACGTGATGAGTCTCACCAGTTACCCCAGCCGACAGATCAGATAATAGATAAACACCACATCCACCAACATCATCTAATGTAACATTTCTACGAAGCGGAGAATTATATTGATTCCATTTAAGAATATATCTGAAATCACCTATACCACTAGCGGCAAGAGTTTTTATTGGGCCTGCTGACAAACTGTTCACTCTAATTTTATTATCTCCTAGATCTGCAGCTAAATATCTTACTGACGATTCAAGTGCAGCCTTAGCAACACCCATTACATTATAATGAGGCATTACTTTTTCTGCTCCATAATACGTAAGGGTAATCATAGACCCACCATTTGGCATTATAGCTGCAGCTCTTTGTGCAACCGCAGTAAATGAATACACAGATATATCCATCGTTTTATAAAAGTTTTCTCTTGTTGTATCAACATACTCACCTTTTAATTCTTCTTTATCTGAATATGCAATTGCATGAACTAAAAAATCTATACTATTCCATTTTTCTTTGAGCAAATTAAATGTTTTGTTAATTGCTTCATCGCTTGAAACATCGCAAGGTATAACAATATCAGAACCAACTGACTCAGCAAGTGGAGCAACCCTTTTTTGCAATGCTTCACCTTGATATGTAAATGCTATTTCTGCACCTTGTTTTGCAATTGCATTAGCTATACCCCAGGCAATAGATCTATCATTGGCTACTCCCATAACAATCCCACGTTTGCCGTGCATAATCCCCTTACTGTGGTTTTCTTGTTTCATTATTTGGTTTTCCTGGTCTAAAATCGCAATTTAAAATTAAAATGATACAATCAATTATCACTATATAATTAATTATATCATTTTAAAATATTTAACTATTATTAATTTGAAACTTAATTAAGAGAATAACTTATTTTTTTCGTTAAAGTAATCAAATCTCCAGGGTTATAGGATTTATTGCTATTCATTGAGATGGTTTCTCCATCTACATCTATAATTAGTTTATATCCACTAATTTGTTCTGTAGTTTCAGTATGTATAACCTTTTGTACACGGCAAACTTCTTTTTTCAACAAAATTTTGATTTGCTTCTGCTTTCTCATTTCTAACAACCTCAGATCCAATCAAGGCTCCTAAAGCTGTAGCACCAGATTTACCGCCACCTTCTCCAAGTCTATTACCAATAGCACCTCCAATCAATGCTCCAATAAAGTTATCTGCACCAAACTTGTTGGCATCTTGATTTACTGGTACTTTCTGTATTGAGCATCTTTTTTCATTTCTTGGTACTTTCTGCGTAGAATATGTTTTAAGTACTTCAACTGAAGAAATAGAACCAGTGACTTGATAAAAATTTGTTTTTGAGTAAGCGTTACTTGTAAATAATATTATGGATCCAAATATCAAGAAATTTTTAAGCATTAATACCTCGTCTTAATCTTTTAAATTTAAACAAAATGTCTATATCTATAAAATGTGGCAAAATTAGTACTAAATAAATAAAATAATGATATGGAGATCTTAGTTGGAATTAGAGAAAATTGTGGATCCAATACAGTTGTTTAAAAAATGGTTATCTGAAGCTGAAGAAAAAGAAATTAGAGATCCTAACGCAATGCAATTAGCTACAGTATCCAAAGATGGAATGCCATCAGTTAGAACAGTTTTGTTAAAAGATATTATTGATGGAGATTTTGTTTTTTACACAAACTATGAAAGCCGAAAATCTAGAGAAATTATTCAAACGGGGAAAGGTGCTATGTGCTTTTATTGGAAAAGTTTAAATCGTCAAGTAAGATTGGTTGGTAATCTTGATAAAGTTTCTGATGAAGTATCTGATAAATACTATCAATCTCGTTCAAAAGGCAGTAGAATTGGCGCTTGGGCCTCAAAACAATCAAGAGAATTAGAATCTAGAGAACTCTTAATGCAACAGGTAAAAATACTCGAAGAAAAATATAATGATGATAATATTCCTCGTCCAAATTTTTGGGGTGGATTTGCGTTAAAACCAGAAGAGTTTGAATTTTGGGAAGATGGTGATTTTAGGTTACATGATAGATTTATTTTAAAACCTACTAACGTAAAAAATGAATGGATTGCTAAACGTCATTACCCGTAATTTTTTTTCTATTTTTTATTTCTATTAGGCTCATTATTACAAAAATTACATAAAAAATAATTAGTAACCCTAAAAATAAACCAAAACCTGCTTGATAAGCTTTTATTGAGTAACCACTCTGCTTTCCTGGTTCAACTATTTGCATAATAAAACCAATTGCATATTGAGCTATAAAAGCCATTAAAAAACATATCAAATTTATAGCCGTCGACGCACGAGCAGCATAGCTATTAGGAAAATGTTGGCTAAGTCCAGCATAAGCTAATGTGGCTGCTAATGATGTTATGCTTAAGATAACCCATGGCCATATTGCTTTTGGCATTAATCCAAATGTAATTATTGTAAATGGAATTATAAACAATAGTAAAGCGCCTCCCATAACACCAATTGGAGATATATTGAATTTCCTCAAATAATCTGTAATTATTCCTAAAGACGTTGTTCCAATAGTCATCATTATTGTTGAAATAAATAGAATATTAGCAATTTCACTTTTGTTAAACTTACCTATGTCAGCTAGCCAAGGACCTGCCCATAGTCCTAATATGGCTAGACCAGTACCTCCTGCAATTCCAGATAACGGACCAATTCTCCAAAAAGCATAGCTTGTATAAATTTCCTTTAACACTTTCAAAATGGGCAATGTTTTTTTATTATTGGTGTTTTCTTTTTTCTCTGGAACTATAAAAAATATTAGAACCCCTATAAAAACTGTAATTATTCCAAGAAATAAATAAACACCTCTCCAATCAGTTATTTGCATAGCCATTTCCAAAGGTGTTGAAGCTACAATTGCACCCATTCCACCTGCTGACATAAACAGACCTATTAAAAGTGGAAGCCTTTCTTTAGGAAACCAAACTGCAAAAGCTTTAAATGCTCCCATTAAAGCACCAGAAACACCTAGTCCAATTAATCCACGAGCTATAACTAGTGACCAAACATTGCTTCCAAAGCCAAATAATATAGCTCCTGTTGCTGCAACTAAAAATAGAATACTTTGAACTCTCCTAGCACCAAACTTATCAAGTAAAACACCCAAGGGTAACTGAAACAAACCAAATGTTAAAAAATATGCAGATGTAATTAAGCCAAGTTGTTCCGCATTTAGATTTAAGTCATTGCTTAAATACGGGGCAAGAACGGCATTCGTTGAGCGATAAAGATAAGATAAAAAATACCCACAAGCAAAAGGTAAGAAAATAAACATAAATTTTTGTAAGTTATTTTCAGGAAGAATATTTATTCGTTTCATATTCGTCAAATTCCAAAAAATTATTGTTAAAAAATTGATTTGTAGGTTTTATGATTAAGTTTTAATAAGCTAACACATTAACTATTTATACGATAGCTCAACGATTAGAAAGTTGACCTTTTGTTTTAAGTGTATTTATAGTAATTTTAAGGAGATTCATATGAAGGTATCTAATGAAATTATTAATATTTTTCCTGAAATAAAAAAATGGAGGCATGAGTTGCATGCTCATCCAGAGCTTGGCTATGAAGAGGAGTGGACATCTAATTTTGTTGCAAAGAAACTCGAATCTTTTGGTCTGGAGATTCATAGAGGAATGGCTAAAACAGGTGTTGTTGGAGTTTTAAAGGGAGCCAATGCTAATCTCGGTGGCGGAGGAAACAAAGCTATTGGATTAAGAGCTGATATGGATGCCTTGCCGATGACTGAAGAAAATGATTTTTCTTATAAATCAAAGTTTGATGGTCGCATGCATGCATGTGGTCATGATGGTCATACAGCCATGCTACTTGGGGCGGCAAAATTATTGTCCTTAAAAAAGGATTTTGATGGAACTGTGTATTTTATATTCCAACCTGCAGAAGAAGGTGGAGGTGGTGGACTTGCCATGATAGAGGATGGCTTGTTTGAACAGTTCCCTATGGACAGTGTTTGGGGTATGCACAATTGGCCAGGTATGAGTGAAGGAAGTGTTGCCGTTCATAAAGGATCTGTTATGGCAGCAGCAGACAAATTTGAAGTTACTATAAATGGAAATGGCGGTCATGCCGCAATGCCTCAATCAACAAATGATCCAGTCTTAGCTGTTACCGCCATCATTCAAGCTGTGCAACAGATAGTTTCTCGAAGACAGAATCCCCTTGATGCAGTTGTGGTTTCTGTAACTCAAATTAATGCAGGTTCTGGTTTTAACATTATACCCCAAACAGCAAATTTTATTGGTACTATTAGGACTGTTAACCCGGATACTAGACTAAGTGTTCACAAACAATTTACAGAAATTTGTGAGGCTACAGCAATAGCTTATGGTTGTTCAGCCGATGTATCTGTCATTAAAGGTTATCCTGTGACAATAAATGACACTGAATCTAGTGAAAAAGCAATTGAAGTTTTATCAAATTTATTTGGTAAAGACTCAGTTAAAACTAATATGGCACCTTCTATGGGCGCTGAAGATTTCGCTTATATGTTAGAAAAAATACCTGGGTCATATATATGGTTGGGAGCAGGTGAAGGAAAGTCAGGTTGTATGTTGCATAATAGTAAGTATGATTTTAATGACGATATTTTACCTTTAGGTATTGCGTATTGGGAACAATTAGTTAAATTAGAAATGCCCCTTAGATAATATTGATAGACTTGTCTTGAATTTACTAATATATATGTGCTTATGAAAAATACTTTACTTCTGATTATTCTAGCTATCTCTACTGTGATATTAATAACAATATTTGCAATTAATTTATGGTTACAAATGTCAGACGTTTCAATTAGTTACAATGGGAAAATAGCAATTTTTGTTGGTGCTTTTTTTACTATTTTATTGGGTTCTGGTTTAATGTCTTTAGCTTATTTTTCATCCAAAAATGGTTTTGATGACCAAGTAGATCATAACTTAGATAGTTTGCTTGAAAAGCTGAAAAATCGCTAATATTACAATAGATTTTAAACTCTTTTATTTATCTTTTTGATATAATTATTATCTAATTTTACTTTTAATAGTTGACTTTTTCTTATATTTATAGGAGAACAAAACATGAACAAAATATTTGGAATGAAATAATGATTAATTTAAATTTAGAAGAAACCAAAAGAATTCTAGCCCAAAATGGACACTATAAACTGTCAGATAAATTAGAAGTATTTAGACCATGTTTAAATCGTCCTCAAACTTTTCCTCTTTACAGTTCTAAAGTTTCAGCAGGTTTCCCTTCTCCTGCAGATGATAACTTAGAAAGAAGTTTAGATTTAAATAGCTATCTAATCAAACGTCCTGCTGCAACGTTTTTTGTTCGCGTTAATGGTGACTCAATGATTAACGCTGGTATAAATGATAATGATATCTTGGTTGTTGACAGGAGTATTAAGCCTGCACACGGGAAAGTGATTATAGCTGTTTTAGACGGACAAATGACTGTTAAAAGATTATACAAGCGGTCTGGAAAAATAATATTGATGCCAGAAAATGATTTGTATAAGCCAATTGAAATTGAAGACCATATGAACATGGAAATTTGGGGTGTAGTAACTAGTTCGGTTCACTTTTTGTGATATGTATGGACTAGTTGACTGTAATAATTTCTATGTTTCCTGCGAAAGAGTTTTCAATCCTTTATTGAGAAACAAGCCAGTTGTAGTATTATCAAATAACGATGGTTGTATTATTGCTAGATCCAATGAAGCAAAATCTTTGGGCATACCTATGGGAGCTCCATTACATTTATATAAAACATTAATAAAGAAGAATAAAATATTCACATATTCCTCAAATTATACTTTATATGGGGATATGTCTTCTCGGGTAATGAGCTCATTAAATTATTTTGTACCTGATATGGAAATATACTCTATTGATGAAGCGTTTCTTGACTTAAGAAAATTCAATATAAAAACTATTTCAGAAGAAATGTTTAAAATTAGACAATTTATTTATCAGTGGACTGGTATACCTGTTTCGATCGGAGTAGGCCCTACTAAAACATTAGCAAAATTAGCAAATAAAATGGCTAAGAAACATTCATCTAATGGCGTTTATATTTTAACTATATCGGATCATTTAAGAAGTATATTAAGTAATATTCAATTAGAAGATATTTGGGGTATCTCTAAAGGATGGGCAAATCGTTTAAAATCAATAGGAATTAATAATCCATTTGATTTACAACAATCAGATCCTCGTCAGATCAGAAAATTAGTATCAGTTGTTGGTGAACGTATGGTTTATGAATTAAGAGGAAATTCTTGCCTTGCTCTAGAGAATATAGTGGATAAAAAATCTATTACAGTTTCCAGATCTTTTGGCAATATGATTAACGATAAATATAATCTTAAACAAGCATTGGCAAATCATGTGGCAAGAGCGGCAGAGAAGCTTAGAAATCAAGATAGCTTATGTGGAGAGATTTGTGTTTTTATTAATACCAATCGTTTTAGAAAGAAGGACTTGCAATATAATAATAGTGTAATATTACCCTTTGATGATTTAACAGATAATACAAATATCATAATGAAAAAAGCATTTAAGGTATTAGATAGACTTTATCGTCCAAATTATAATTATAAAAAAATTGGAGTAATATTACTTGATTTAAAACAAAGAAAAAAAGACGTTAAAAATAAAGATTATGTTATTCAGGATAACTTGTTTACATATGACAAAAATTATAAAAATATTGCTGATGCATCTGATATCTGTATGGAAATATTAGATGATATAAATACTAAAATGGGGAAAATGACATTATTTTATGGTTCTCAAGGGATAGTAAAACAGTCAGGAAGAAAGAAAATAGAAAATGATAAATGGAGAATGCGATCTTTTTATAGATCTCCTTTTTACACTACAAATTGGGCTGACATATTAAAAGTATCCTAGAGAAGTATTTCTACTAGGATTTATTATTTGAAGGTAGTGGAATACAACTCAGACCAGAAGTCCAAAGTTCTGCACAAACTGAACGTGCTTGATTTTCTGCTAGTTCGATAAAACGAACTCTCCATAAGTACTCTAAATTATTATTTGCGTTATTAGTTTTAGTTATTTTACTTAATGAAGCAGGTAAATTACCAAGTTGTTCTGGAACAATATTTCTGGCGTTACGAGCTGCTTTATGAGCATTTAATCTATTCTTAAAAGCGCCAATTTGTACAAACCAATCATCTTGAACGTTTTCAGAGTATAAAGTTTTGGTAGTTTTAGGAGGTATTTTAAAACTTTTTACATTTTTTTCCGCAATAACAATTTTGGGCCGAACTTTAGGTAATTCTGAAGGTTTTGCTGTTCTAACAAGCGGTTTAGAAGGGTTGGTTTTAAAGTATTTATTTAGTAAATTGATCATATGTTTATCACGTGATCTTGCCTTTTTCCCACCAAAAACAACGCCAATTATTCTTTGCCCATTTCTTTCAACAGAAGCAACAAGGTTAAAACCAGAGGCGCTTGTATAACCAGTTTTAATACCATCTGTTCCAGAGTAGTTACTTAGCAGATTATTATGATTGGTATATTTAATCCCTTTGTAAACAAAAGATTTAGTTTTGAATAATTTAAAAAAATCAGGGTGATTTTTTCTAATAGCCATTCCTAAAATAGCCATATCTCTAGCTGTAGATAATTGACCCCTATTAGGTAACCCTGAAGCATTTTTAAAGATTGTACGTGTCATACCCAATTTTTTAGCTTTTCTTGTCATTAATCTAGCAAAATTTCTTTCTGATTTTCCAAGGTTTTCAGCCACAACTGTTGCTACATCATTAGCTGATTTGGTTATCAGAGCTAAAATAGCATTTTTAACTGTAATACTAGAACCAGCAGAAAGATTTAATTTAGATGGGGGTTGTCTAGCTGCACGTTTAGAAATTT
>CACHVW010000024.1 GCA_902583415.1 uncultured SAR116 cluster alpha proteobacterium
TATGAACCGAAAAAATTTTTACAAAATATAGAGAAATCTCAAAAAGAACTTATAAAAGAAGCTGAAATTATTATAGAAAAACTTCTCTCAAAAAAAGACTTTGATTCATCTTCCAATTACGATGAAGTTCTAAGTGAACAAACCTATTTGAATAAATTTAAAAATTATTTTGCAGGTTTTTTTAAACTTAGAAAGTTTGCAGATAACACCACTCCTAGGGGATTAATTACAATGGCAGAAAAAGAACTTGAAAACAAAAATTTTAATAATTTTTTATCTATTATACAGACACTTCCTGAAAATTGGAAAGAAACTATAGAAGACTCAATAAATAAGTTTGAAAGAGCATTAAATCAAAATTAAAAAAAGAGTGAATAAGTGATTTTTAAAATCTTGAAATTAATTATATTTATTTCCATCATATGGTATTTATCAGAGTTCTTTTCTGAGCGTCCAGGAGTAACATCTATAAATTGGATGGATTGGGGAATTCAAATCCCTACAGACAGGTTTATTTTAATTATTATTTTATTTTCTGTAATTTTAATCTTTATTGACAGGATTTGGCTAGCTTTTTTAAATTTGCCAAAAGCGACATTTAGACGATTTGAAGCTAACAATAATAAAAAAGTTGAACAAAAATTAGTAAAAGCATTTTTATTAGCAAGTCATGGAGAGTTTGAATCTGCAGCAAAAGAGGCTGCATTAGTATCAAAAAATACTAAGGATAAAAATTTGGGAAAATTATTAAACACACATATTAATGTCTTTAACAAATTAAATAAAAACTCTAATGATAATCAAGAATTATCAAAAAATTATTTTAAACAGCTTACTGATGAACCATCTACAGCGTTTGTTGGTCATTTAGCACTTATGAGACAAGCAATATTTGATAAAAAAGATATAAATGAAATTATTAATGAAGGTTTAAAGGCTCTTAAATTTGAACCTAAGTCAAAACAAATTTTAGAGGTTTTGTTATTTTCATACGCAAAGCTGAAAGACATTTCAAATTCTCTGGTATATCTCAATAAATTAAAAAAACTTAACTATATGGAAGATAATATATACAAAAATATATCTGCGGATTTAAATTACTTAAAGGCATTAGATTACTTAGAAGATGAAAAAAGTTATCTTGCTACCAATCATTTAAAAGAAGCCTTTAAACAAAAACCAAGTCATATTAGAGCTTCTGTAAAGTTGTCAGTCCTGCTTAAAGGTATTGGTTCAAAAACCAAGTCAATCGATCAATTAGAAAAAACTTTTCTATTAACTGCTAACCCAGATATTTTAGAAGAACTATCAAAAAAATGGAATTTAAAAACATCAGGATCTCGTGTTTCAAAAGCGATTAATCTTTTGAATAAAAAATCTTCCCAAGAAATTAAAAATGATCTTAAGATAGAAGTGGCATGTTACGCTATTTCAGAGGAAATTTGGGGAGAGGCTGAAAAACTATTAAAAGATATTCCCGAGGATAAACTTACAACCAAAGCATATCAAGCGTTGGCTGATATAGCTGGATCTCAAAATAATCCTGAAGTAGTAAAAAATTATCTTGAAAAAGCTGCAAGCGCTAAAGAAGGATATAATTATTTTTGTTATTCGTGTGGTAATAAAAATCATGATTGGGAATTACATTGTCCAAAATGTGATCAATTAAGTACTATTGATTGGATGAAAATAGAAAATAATCAAAATTTTAATGTTTTTAAAATATCTTCAGATAATAGATCTAATAGATTATCAAATAAAATACTCTATTGACATATTAACTAAATAAATCGAAAAAATAATTAAAATTATTCCAAAAAATAAAAAAATTATTTTTTGATTAAGGATAATGTAATTTTTTAATTTTGGAAGGTTAACTGAGTAGGAAACTAAAATATACCAGACCGTGTCTATTATGCCTGCTAATAATCCAATCCCAACTTTGTTATAATCATTAAAGTCATTGTTTATAAACTGACTAAAAATAGATGTAAAAAAAATTAGAATTTTAGGGTTTATTAAAGATGTTGTAAGTCCCAAAAAAAAGCTATCTGTACCTTTTTTTGGTATTATAAAATTTTTGTTTATGTTTTTTTCATTTGTTTTAAAAAACATCATTTTATAACCAAAAAATATAAGAAATATTGCACCCATCGATTGAATGAATGGTATTATTGAGGGTAAATTTTTATCAATTAAACTTAAAGTGTAAATAGAGATTAGGGCATAAATAAATATACCAAGCCCATGCGCTAATGAAGCAATGATTCCTGATAAAAAGCCTCTAGTATTATTTATGTAAATAATTACTAAAACACTTGGTCCAGGTGTTGTTGCACCTGCTACACAAATAAGTGCAATAGACAGCCATTCATAAATACCCATATTTAAACTTAAACCTTAAACTAAACTTTAAACTAAATTTTCAAACTTATTTTGTCTTAATCCTTCATAAACTGTTATTGCCACGGAATTACTTAGATTAAGACTTCTACTATTCATAATCATGGGTATCCTAAGCTTATTTGTAACTTTTATTTTATCTAAGATGTTATCAGGTAATCCGCTGGTTTCACTTCCAAATAACAAGCAATCATTTCTTTTAAATTGTATTTTAGTAAAAGTTTTTTTAGCAAATTTGGTGAATGCATAAATTTCATTAAATTTTATTGAATTTAAACATAAATCAAAACTATCATGTAAAAAAAAATCAGCATCTTTTTTATAATCTAGGCCGGCTCTTTTAAGTGAATTATTACTTAGATTAAAACCTAATGGTCTAATTAAATGCAGTTGAGTGCCAGTATTAGCTGCTAACCTCAAAATATTACCTGTATTAGGTGGGATTTCAGGATTATATAAAATTATATGAAACATTAAAATTTTCTAAGTTAGTTTAATTTAGAGAACCTTCTAGAATATATTTTAGGATTCTTACAACTTGATATTGATCTTTTGCTACAGCAGATGCTGCTGCATCTACTTCTTTCAATGCATGTTGATGTTCATCATTATGGATTACAATTATAGATTTGTTTAAAGCTGCAGCAAAACCTGCATCAAAAGCTGCATTCCATTGTTTATATTTTTCTCCAAATTTAACAATAACAATATCAGCATCTTTAATTGCTTTTCTTGTTTTTATAGAGTTAATATTAGCACCTTTACTGTCTTTCCAGAAATTTTTTTCTTCTTGTCCTAATATTTTGACTCCACAATTATCAGACGCTTCATGATTTGTTATTGGAGAGGAAAAAGAAATATTTAAATTTTCATTTTTGCATAAATTGATTATTTCTTCACGCCAATCAGTATGAATTTCTCCTGAAAGATAAATGTTCAACATGTTAAGCTCCCTTCTTGATATTGTTAGATAATAGTTTTGGTGCATGTTTCATGGTAATAGCTAAAGAAATACTTCCAAACATAGCTAATATACACATTCCTAATAAGATAGAATTATAATTATGTCCAAAATCTAATAGCATACCTACTATTGCTGGACCTAATGAAGTCCCAAACACCATTGTTGATGTTGATAAAGATCTAACAGACCCCAAATTTTTTGTTCCGTAGTAAATTGGCCAAAAAGTTCCCCCGATTGTCATTGCTAATCCTTGGGTCATTCCTAGAAAGGCAAGACCAATCATTGCATGAAGATATGTGTTACCGAAAGAAAATATTAACAATCCTAAGGACATTGGTAGTAAGTAGAATGGTAAAATTTTTTCAACACCAAATTTGTCTAGGATCCAACCAGAGCATAACGTAGTGAAAATGGACATTGAAGTATAGAATGGAAATAGGGCAGTAAAAGAAATTAAAGACCAATTTTTAATTTCTGTTAAGTGAACCATATTAAAAAAGAAGGCAGTAGAAAAAATTGGAGGAATTAAAAAAGGCACTATCACAGCCCAAAACACCCAATGATTAAGAGCTTCTTTTCTGGTCCAATGCTTATTCTGCATACCTAATTGATTAGAAATGTTCTCTTGTTTACTGTTAGGAATTCTTTCATTGGACAATAACTGTAATATTACAGGTAATAAGAATAACAATATAATCATTCCAACAACCCAACTATTTCTCCAGCCAATAATTGTAAACAAACTCACAAATACTACTGGGAATATTGCTTCCCCAATTGAAAATCCCATTATTGATAAAGATAATGCTTTACCTTTGTTTTTCCCATACCATTTACCTATAGCAACAGCAGGTATGTGTATTAGCATTCCTTGACCAAAAAATCTGAGACCAAAAATTATTAATGGAAGAAGCCAAACAATCTCAATAAAGGTCATGCTTAAGCAAAGGAGGCTTAAGCAAATAATTACAATTTTTATGTTTGATGTAATTTTATATTTATCAACGTGTCCCCCAAAAACTAACATAGCCATAGCAGAAACTAATGTTCCCCCAGAGTAGATGGCGCCCCAATCGCCATGAGATAAATCAAATGCTTGTCTAATTTCGCCAGCAAATAATGAAATAAAAAAAGTTTGTCCAAAACAGGAACTAAAATATAAAAGAGCTGTTGCTAACAACCATCTAGCATTTTCAATTATAAAATTCATAAGGTACCAATTTAGTTGTTAGGTGGATTTTATGATACTTAAATAATGTTTAGGCAATAGTTTAAATTTTTAATTCACCAATTTCATGATTTTCTATATCAAGAAATGTATCAGTAGGATTTCCAATTCTTCCATATCCATTCCAAACTTTAAACCCTAGTAATTCTTTTTGATAGTCATTTAAATTTGAAAAAACATTTTTTTTTATACCTAAGGTAAAATTTTCTTGAGGTCTAAATTGTGGGCCACAAAAAGTTATTAATAATGCAAGCCTATTATCCTTCGTAATATTAGCACCTGTTCCGTGCCATACCCTACCATCCGTAATAATAGCACAACCGGGGGGGCCTTCAGCAGATATAACTTCTATATCTTTATCTAAAACTTTATCTGGATGACGTCCAAATAAATGAGATCCTGGTACAATACGCGTACCCCCATTCTCTTTACTCATTCCATTTAGCATTATTAAAACATTAGTTACAGCTGGCCTTGAAATAAGTTCGTTATTGTTACTAATATTTTCATTGATTTTGATATTAAATTTATTTCTTTTAATACAACCTGGAGGCAAAAAATCATCATTTCTATTTACTGGGTCTGGAAACCACCATTGATCAGTATGAAGATCCATTTCAACGCCTCCCGGCTTAGCAATATTTGCTCCAAAACTTGAAACTAGGAATTCATCTCCAACAATTTCTTTTACGCAATCTACATAGTTGTGTTTTGCTAAAATATCTAAAAATACTTTGCCTTTATTAGGCAACATCCATACTCGTTGGTTGACCCCAGGGGCATCAGTATTTTTATGGAATTCACCCCATTTCTTTTTTTTACTGCCATCCTCGTATGCCAGATTTAGTTCTTTTTCAGCATTAGCCTGTTCAATTAATCTTTTCATAGCCCTGTTATTAAGATCTGGTGGAATAGCGTTTTTAAGTAAACAATAACCCCATATTTTTAAGTCATTTTTTGCAACTTCTATTTTTTCTGTTGGCTTTGGATAACTAATATTCATTTTGATCCTCTTAATCTTATTTTATAAGGTTTAGATTAATTAGGGCGTCCCTCACTTTTTCTTTCTGATTATCGGTTGCAGGAGAGGTTGGTCTTCTAGCATAACCACTTTCAAGACCTTGTAAACTTTGAGCATATTTACATAGAGATGGCATATTATCTAAGCCAATTGCATCCCATAAAGGCATTAGTTTTTCATGAAGATCCTTTGCCGTTTCCCAATCTTGTTCAATAACAGCATCCCATAGTTTGACAGAAGGACCTGGGGCGGCAGTTAATATTGCTGCAATTGATCCCGGTGCTCCCAATTTGTATGATAAGTAAAGAAGAGCATCAACAGCACTAAAAATCATATTTTTAGGCTTTGCTCGTCTTATGAGGTCAGCAAAAAGTTTCATATCACCAGCGCTTTGTTTTACACCTAAAACTCCAGGAACTTCATCCATAATTCTTAATAGTAAATTAGGTGATAAATAGCACCAAGGTACAACATTATAAATTAAAATTGGTATCTGGCATTCTTTATGTATCTCACTAAAATGTCTTACCATTGCATCATCGTCAGGCCTAAATAAATAACTTGGTGGTGTTATTTGAAGAGCTTCAACGTTAAGAGACTTTACTGTCTTACCTCTTTCAATTACTTCAGATGTCGAATTAGCAATAATACCAGCAACTAAAGGTACCCTGCCATTTAAAGATGAAGCAGTTTCTGTCATTAGGGATAAATATTCATCTCTGCTTAAAGCATGACCTTCACCTGTGCTACCTCCAGCAGCTAAACCATGAACACCATTTTCAATTAACCAATCCACTTGTGGCTTTATCAAAGTAAGATCAATTTCTCCATTTACCTTAAATGGAGTTGTAAAAGGTGCAATAATTCCTTTTAATGCAGTCATGGTTTTCTCCTTAAAAAAAATTCACTAGATTTTTTATTATAAATAAACTTTATTAAAAATATAAAGCTAAAAGAACAAAATAAATCAGTATGGGAATGCATAAATCAATGATAATTGATAAAGAAACTGATATTTTTTTAAAAAATCGTATTAAAAGTAATTCAAAATTACATCACTTATTAAATCCTGTAGAATTAAGAGCTGAACGTCTTAGACAGTTAAGGGAAGATAATTTAACACCTCCAAAAATTTATAATTTAGAAAATTTAAAAATAAAAAACCGATTTAACAAAGATGTTAAATTAAGATTTTATTTTCCAAATAATTTTAATAAAAAAACTAAAATTCCAATTATAGTATTTTTTCATGGAGGTGGCTTCGTCATGGGGGATTTGGATACTCATGACTTTACCTGCAGATCAATTTGTTTAGAGTCTAAAATGATTGTTGTGGCAGTGGATTATAGTTTGTCTCCAGAACATAAGTTCCCCTATGCAGTAGAAGAGGTTAAGGATGTTCTAAATAGCCTTGTAAATTTTGAAAATGAATTTTTTATTGATCTTGAAAATATTTTTGTATGTGGGGATAGCGCTGGCGGTAATTTAGCAACTGTTTTGGCTATTAACTCAAGGGATAAAAAGGTAATTCCGATAAGAGGTCAGATATTGGTATATCCTTGTGTTGATCTAACGCTAACAATGAGATCCATGGATATTTTTTTAGAAGGTATGACTTTAACTTTTGATACTATGGACTATTTCGTTAAACATTATCTTAATTCAAGTAAAGATGCAGTAAACTGGGAGGCATCACCACTTTTTGCAATAGATCTATATAATCTCCCTGAAACATTTATATTCGCGGCTGGGTTGGATCCTTTGCTGGATGAAGGAATGGCTTATACAAATAGATTAAAAAGTTTTGGTAATAAAGTGACTTATAAATTATATCCCGGTCAGATACATGGTTTTTTGTCGAATTCTTTACATTTTCCTAAAGCTGCTGAATGTATAAAAGAAATAGGAAAAGCTGCTAAATCAATGGTATTAAAAAAGAGAAGTTAAATGGAAAAAATTATAATTTTTGGAGGGTGTGGTTTTTTAGGAAGCTGGATAGTAAGAGCCTTTTTAAAAAAAGGTTATAAAGTTTCAATTTTTGACTTAAAAATCCATAAAGAATTGCTCAGCTATGTTATTGGTGAGGATATTAATAAAATTAAATTTATTAATGGTGATATAACAAATTATGATCAGGTCCAAGAAGCAACAAATAATATGGACCATGTTATAAATTTGGCTGGTTTAATGACCCCAGACTGTAGTTCAAATCCTATTTTAGGCGCTAAAGTAAATCTCCTCGGCTCCATTAATGTTTTTGAAGCTTTGAAAAAAAATAATATTAAGTTTTTAGTTTATGCAAGCACTGCAGGTGTTTTTGGGCAAAAAGATCATTATTACCCATTTCCAGAAACCCATTATGGTGCATATAAGTTAGCCGTCGAAGGGGTTGCAAGGGCGTATTTTAATGAAGCTGTTATTTCAAGTGTTGGGATTAGGCCATATGTAATTTATGGGCCAGGAAGAGAAGTTGGGGGAACTGCAGGGGTAACCTTAGCCTGTAAGGCGGCAAAACAAGGAGATAGTTATACCGTAAACTTTTCAGGCAAGGCAGGTTTTGTTTATGTTGAAGATGTTGTGGATTTAGTTGAAATGTCAATAGCTCAAATTCCTTCAGGCGCATCAACTTTAAATATAAACGGAATAACAGCTGATGTTAGTGATTTTATAAATTTAATTAAAAAAAACATACCATTGGCGAATATAGGAATCAAAGGCAATCCATTAAGTATAGTAGATGAAATACGAGGAAATGAGCCTTCTTATATATTTAAAAAATTTAAGTATACTTCTCTTGAATATGGAATTAAAAGGACAATCGATTTTTATTGAAACCTAGAAAGAAAAATTAAAATATGCCTCTAAATATTTCTTCAAATGCAAAGGGCATATTATTTATAATTGCTGCAGTATCATGTTTGTCTGTAATGGATGGTGTTACAAGATACCTAACAGATTATTATAATGTAATAGCAATTAATATGTTTCGATATTTCTTCTTATTTATGTTTGTAATATCAATTAACAGTACAGGCAACAAAAGTGTTATTTTTGTTTCAAAAAGTAAGTTTAAACTCATCCAAATTTTAAGAGGTATTATTCTTGCTGTAGAGATGTGTTTTGCTCACTATCTTTTTTTAAAAATTGGACTTATAGAAACACATGCAATTTTTGCCAGTTGTCCATTAATGGTAGCAGCTCTTTCAGTATTTATTTTAAGAGAAAAAGTTGGTTGGAGAAGGTGGTCTGCAATTCTAGTTGGTTTTATAGGTATTCTCGTCATGCTTAAACCAGGATCAAAGGTTTTTGATCCATTATCTCTAATAGCCCTAGGTTGTGCGTTTGCATTTGCTGTTTATCAGATTCTTACTAGATATGTATCAAGTGAAGATAGTCCTGATACAAGTCTTTTTTATACTGGAATTACTGGTTTTTTCATATTAGGCGCAATTGGTCCTTTTTTTTACACCTCAATTGAGAATTCTCATTGGTTGTCTTTATTAGCAATTTGTATGTTGGGTGCTAGTGGACATTTTCTTATGATTAATGCTTTCAAACACAGTGAGGCTTCTATACTACAGCCATTTACATATCTACAATTGGTTTTTGTTTCAATTATAGGTGTGCTAGTTTTTAATGAAAAATTAGAAGATGAAACAATTTTAGGTTCAACAATAGTAATTATAGCAGGTTTATTCACTTTTTGGAGAGAATATATAAAAAGTCAAAAAAGATAGGGAGTTAGAAATGTCTAAACATAAATTTAATAATATTTTACTAACTGGAGCTGCTGGAGCCTTAGGCAATCAACTAAGGGAAACATTATCTAAAAAATGTGATTTGCTTAGAATTTCTGACAAGGTCAATTTACAAAAAAAATTTCATAATGAGGAAGTTGAAATTGCTGATCTTGCTTCAACAGAATCAATATTAAAATTAACAAAAGATATAGACTGCATAATTCATATGGGTGGTCAAAGTATAGAAGGTTCTTGGGATAATGTTTTAAATTCAAACATTATAGGCATGTATAATCTATATGAAGCATGCAGAAAAAATAAAATTAAAAGAGTTATTTGGGCTAGTTCAGTTCATACAGTTGGTTTTTATCCAAGATCTGAAGTTATAGATAGTAAAGTAATGACTAGACCAGATAGTAATTACGGTTTGTCAAAGGTTTTTGGAGAGTCATTAGCTCAGTATTATTGGGACAAATATAAACTAGAAACTGTGTCAGTAAGAATTTACTCATGTGTTCCGGAGCCTAAAGATCATAGAATGCTCTCAACATGGTTAAGTTATGATGATTTGAGGAGTCTTATTATTGCGTGTATAAATAGCCCTAATGTACAACACTCTGTAATTTTTGGAGTATCAAATAATGATTCGGTGCTAATCGATAACAAATATGCCAAACATATTGGCTATAAGCCAAAAGATAACGGGGAAAAATTTAGAAGTATAATTGAAGAAAAAGATGGATTTATTGATTCTACTGATCCATTAGTAACTACTCACGGTGGTTATTTTGCATCATCAGGACACTTTGACGATTAGTCAATTTAATCGAATTTTTCAAGAATTCAAATTTATAAAGGAAATCTCTTTGATTTATATATGTTTTTAGGGATGTTTTCCTCTAAATTTGTTTTGATAAATTTAACAGTTTGATAATAAATAATGTGTTCAAAAATTGAGCAAATTTAATAATTTTAAAAACATAGAATATAAATTAGGCAAAACAAAAAAAATGTGAGTCAAAAAAAAAAAATATTTGAAATTTTATAAGTTTTTACTTGCCTTTATTGAAATAATTAAGAAAGATACGAATCAGTTGAGAAACATTTGTTTCTTTTAATCGGGCAATTATTTAGTTATTTTAAAATTTCTTGGTAATAGCCTTTTTTATAATACTAGGGAGGAATTTAATGAAATTCAAATCTAGCCTATTCGTAGGCGCTGTAGCTCTAGCTGCAACTAGTTTAGTAGCTGTTTCAGCAAATGCTGATAAACTACGTTGGAAAATGCAAAGTACTTGGGGTAGCCAAGTGGCTATTAACGGTGAAGCTGCTGTTTATTTTTCTAACAAAGTTAAGTCAATTTCAGGTGGCGACGTCCAGTTGAGATTTCACGAGCCAAACGCTCTTGTACCTTCATTAGAAGTTTGGGATGCTGTTAAAAATGGATCAGTAGATGCTGGTTATACAACACCAGGATATCACGCTGGTAAAATCCCTGCAGTTTCTTACTTCACAGCTGTTCCTTTTGGTCCAGGTGCTAGTGAGTACCATGGTTGGATGGAATATGGTGGAGGTCAGCAGTTAAAAGACAGAATTTATGGTGAGTATGGCCTTAAAGCTCTTAACTGTTTAACTCATGCTCCTGAGACATCAGGTTGGTTTAGAAAGAAAATCAACAATGTTGAAGAGTTGAAAGGTATGAAAATGCGTTTCTTCGGTCTTGGTGCTATGGTTATGAGTAAATTAGGTGTGTCAACACAGTTACTTGCAGGTGGAGACATTTATCCAGCTCTAGAAAAAGGTGTTATTGATGCAACAGAATTTTCTATGCCTACACACGACTTAAGTTATGGTTTCTATCAGTTAGCTAAGTTTAACTATTTCCCAGGTTGGCACCAGCAAACATCAATTGGTGAGCTATTAATGAGCACCAAAGGATGGGGTGGTTTAACTAAGACACAACAAGCAGTTATCAATACAGCATGTCGTGACACAATGTGGTGGGCATTAGTTAGATCTGATGCTAAGCAGGTTCCTGCTATGGCAGAACTTGAGAAAAAAGGTGTTACATTCGTAACATGGCCTGACTCAGAAATCTCCAAGTTTAAGAGAGCTTGGGATGCTGTTGTTGAGGAGAAGTCAGCTTCTGACCCTCTTTTCAAAGAAATTACTGCAAGCTATAACAAGTTTAGAGAGGACTACAGTATTTGGTCTTCTAGAGCTTATCTAAAAGCTAAAAAGTACTAATTCTTTATAAACATATAAGTACACTTGTTTTTTATCTAACAAGTGTACTTTTTTTTTGATAAATAAATTGAAATTTTGTATTTAATAAGTTAATTAAATTTATTAGAGATTAGGATTTCTGGGGGAGAATAATGGCACTTACAGAACAAAACATGAAAGGTCTCATTTCACTAAGTGAAAAGCTTCGTGAGATTGTAAATAGAGTTGGTAGAGCCAGTACTTGGCTTTTAGTTCCTTTAGTTATAATAACTATGTGGGATGTTGTTGCTAGAAAATTAGTTTGGATACAAATATTTATGGTCCAAAATTTTGGTTCATTTTTTGAATCAACATTAATGCAAGAAATGGAATGGCACCTTCACACAGTAGTTTTTTGTCTGGTTTTAGGTTATGGATATACTCATAACAGGCATGTAAGAGTTGATTTTCTTAGAGAAAATTTTAACTTTCGATCTAAGGCAAAAGTTGAATTTTATGGTAATATTTTCTTTATGCTTCCATTCACACTTATATGTGTTTATTTTTCTTGGATTTACATGGTTGATTCTTATGTGATTAATGAGGTGTCTGCTTCGCTAGTTGGTTTAAGTAACAGATGGATTATTAAAACATTTCTGCCAATTGGATATTTCTTCCTTTTCCTTGGAGGTTTATCAGTTATGATACAATTAATTGCTGTTATATGGGGCGATAATAAAAAGAAACTTGATCTTATGGTACTTGATTATGATAAAACTTAATAAGATTGCAAATTCCTCTGTTAAAATATCTATGAGATAAGCAATGTGGTTTTCAAAAGTTCCAGGTTATATATTTGATAAACAAAAAACTCCTTATTTAACTGAGGCTAAAGACTTAACTTTAGCCCAGTCACAATATGAATTAGCTGCTTATGGTGTTTTTGTTGGAACGATTTATGGAATAATTGGACTGGCTGCTATTCTATCAATTTTAGAGGGTAATAATTTGATTTACTATTTTTGGTTATTTGCTTCAGTTTCAGTAATCTATTCGATATTTAGCGTTATACGTAAATATGAATTAATTTCATCTTATATAATTGCTTTAGCTCCATCATTAATAGTAGGGTTATGTTTCTACGATGCTCTTACAAAAAATTCCTCTATATTATCAATGACTATTTTTGTTTGTTTATTTCTCCTCTCACTTAAATATGGATGGAGAATTTCAAGGATAGTTGTTTGGCAGAGATATACTGGAGAATTTGAAAATTATAATATTAAAAATGAGAAAGCATAGGTGTAGTTATGGATTTTGTTGATATTATCATAGAATATCTGCCAATTTTTATGTTTCTGACGATGGGGGTACTTTTATTTATAGGATATCCTGTTGGTTTTATACTTGGTGGAGTAGCAATAACTTATGGATTTATTGGTTATCTATTTGGAGTGTTTAAAATTGCAGAATTTTTTAATTTTGTTCCTAGAATGTGGGGATTTTCTGCTGAAAACTTAATATTAGTTGCCATACCTAGCTTTGTATTTATGGGTACAATGATGGAAAGAAGTGGTATTGCTAATGATTTATTAAGAACAACCCAAATTTTACTAAGAAAAGTTCCTGGTGGTCTTGCGATGTCAGTGACTGTCATGGGTACTGTGTTAGCTGCTATGACAGGTATCATTGGAGCGTCGGTTACAATGATGACAGCATTAGCATTACCAACAATGTTGCGAAATAAATATAGTCATGCGCTTTCAACAGGAGTAATTGCTGCCTCTGGAACATTAGGTATTTTAATTCCTCCAAGTATTATGTTGATTATTATGGCTGATATTATGCAAGTTTCTGTTGGAAATCTGTTCATGGGTGCAGTTATTCCAGGATTAACACTAGCCTTAATGTATCTAATATTTATTTTTGTGTGGTGTTCTATTGATAGAAATGTTGCCCCTGCTGTAAATGAAGGTGAGCTTCAATATGAAAAAGGTAGATTGCCACAAATGGTTTTAAAAGCATTTTTACCACCTGTTGCCTTGATTACACTCATAAAAGGTTCAATTTTACTTGGCTGGGCTACACCTAGTGAGGCTGGAGCTGTAGGCGCATTTGGTGCCACTTTTCTAGCTATAATAGGTAATAAGTTTACACTCCCAATGTTGAGAAGTGTTTTACACTCTTCTGGTCTTACTATCGCCATGGTGTTTATGATTATATTAAGTGCAACTTGTTTTGCCTATGTTTTCAGATCACTAGGTGGCGATTATATTGTTGAAGAACTAATAGAAAAAGCAGGTCTTGGATCTTGGGGTTTATTGTTCTTATTAATGGGGATGACATTTTTGCTTGGATTCTTTTTAGATTGGGTTGAAATAACTCTTATCATTTTACCAATTTTTGCTCCTTTGGTTGTTCTATTAGATTTTGGAGATCATGTATCACAATTAACTGGTCTTGATGGACGTAAAGAAACATTGGTTTGGTTTTTAGTTTTGATGGCTATAAATCTCCAAACTTCATTTCTTACACCACCGTTTGGTTTCGCCTTGTTTTATTTGAAAGGAGTTGCCCCTCCTGAAGTTGCTACTTTAAGCATTTATAGAGGGGTTGTACCTTTTGTTATTATACAATTGATTGGTCTAGGATTTGTTATTTATCAACCAGAAATGGCATTATGGCTTCCGCGGCTAATTTAGCAAGTTAATGAAAACCGCATCAGAAAGATGCGGTTTTTTTGGGATTTAATAATGAACAAAATTGGTATCTGTGGTGCTGGTCTAATTGGAGCAAGCTGGGCAATAGGTTTTGCTAATTCTGGTTTTAAATGTTTTGTTTATGATGAAAGTGAAGATAGTTTTACAAAATTTAAAGATTTAGCGATTAAATTAATCCAAGATTTACGTATCATTAACCCTGAAACAGATGAAGAAAAGATAAATTCTAACATAAAGTTGAATTGTACTATTGAAGAGACTTGCAATAATTCAATCTTAGTTCAAGAAAGTGTGTTAGAGGATTTAGAGCTAAAAAAATCAGTGTTTGCACAATTAGATAAATTGACTCCAGAAAATACAATTATTGCATCATCTTCGTCTTATCTTCTGATTTCTAGAATTTCAGAGCTAGTAAAACACAAACATAGATGTATCAACGCTCATCCTGCCTTGCCTCCTCACATTGTCCCATTTGTTGAAGTTTCAGGTGGAGTGAATACCGACCCAAAAATTATTAAACAAGCTATCTCAATATACAAAAAAGCTAAATATGCAGCTATTACTGTAAATAAAGAGGCAGAAGGTTTTGTTTTAAATAGGTTGCAGGGTGCTCTTCTTAACGAAGCAGTAAGACTCCATGAAGGAGGGTTTGCTTCAATGGAAGATATAGATATAGCTTTAAAACACGCATTAGGTCTAAGGTGGGCATTCATGGGTCCCTTTGAGATTATGGATTTAAATGCACCAGAGGGTATCAAAGATTCTTTTACTCGATACAGAAAGGGTATACAAAATTTAGCTAAGGAGCAAAACAGTGTCCCTGAATATTCTGATGAATATTTAAATAAATTAGAAATGGATCAAAGAAATAGATTATCTTATGATCAAAGGGATAAAAGAGTAGAAAAAAGAAATAAAATGATTGCATTAATTAGAAAGCTTAAATTTGAATTAGGAGAGGATATTTAAATGGCTAAGAAAGTAATTATCAGCTGCGCTGTTACTGGTGCGATACACACACCTTCAATGTCAGAGTTTTTACCAGTGACTGCTGAGGAGATTATTGAACATTCACTTGCAGCCCATGAAGCAGGTGCTGCTGTTTTGCATCTGCACGCAAGAGACGAAGTAGATGGCCACCCTACACAAGATCCAGAAGAATTCCAAAAATTTCTACCTACTATTCATAATTCTTGTGATGCAGTTATAAATATTACAACCGGAGGTGGTCCACAAATGACTGTAGAAGAGAGAATGAAGCCTGCTTTGCACTTTAAACCAGAACTAGCTTCATTAAATATGGGATCTATGAATTTTGGGCTTTTCCCGATGCTTAAAAGACATAATCAGTTAAAACACCCTTGGGAACAAGAAATGCTTGAGAAAAGTAAGTATTCTCTTTTTAAAAATACTTTTGAAGATATTGAAAACATAATGACATTTGGGTATGAAAATGGAACTATGTTTGAGTTTGAATGTTATGATGTTGGCCACTTATATAATCTTCATTATTTTCATAGAGAAGGTATGTTGAAAGGGCCTTACTTTATTCAATTTGTCATGGGAATAATGGGTGGAATTGGCTCTGATGTAGATAATTTATTACATATGAAAAAAACAGCTGATAAATTATTTGGTGAAGTAGGTTATGAGTGGTCTGTTGTGGGTGCTGGTGCAACTCAAATGAGAATGAATGCAACAGGTGCTTCTTTAGGTTCTCATGTTCGCGTAGGTCTTGAAGATTCTCTATGGGACGGTCCTGGTAATTTAGCTAAGACTAACGCTGATCAAGTTAAGAGAGTAAGAGAAATCTTAGAAGGGCTTTCACTTGAGATTGCTACGTCAGATGAAGCAAGACAAATGTTAGGGCTAAAAGGAAAAAATAATACTAACATAAAATAGAAAGTTAAGAATGAACTACGAAAGACTTCTTGAAGGTAAAAAAGCTCTTATAACGGCAGGAGCTGACGGGATTGGTTATGCAATAGCGAAAAGATTTGACAAAGCAGGAGCCAAAGTCTTTGTATGTGACATAAATCTTGGAGCTGTGAACAAAGTCAATGACGTTGATGATAATATCAAAGCAGTTGTATGTGACCTCAGACAAACCCAATTGATCTCATCTATGGTTGAAGCCGGGTTTGATTATCTAAAAGACATTGATATTATAGTTAATAATGCTGGGATTGCAGGAGAGACTGCTGGTCTTGGTGAGCAAACACTAGGAGGTTGGCAAGAGTGTTTACAAGTTAATATTACTAGTCATTTTGAAACAATGAGACTAGTTGTTCCTCGTATGAATAACGATGGATCAATTCTTTCAGTATCTTCTGTTGCTGGTAGAGTTGGCTTTGCTTACAGGATACCTTATGCAGCTACAAAATGGGCAGTTATAGGAATGGTTAAGAGTTTAGCAATTGAACTAGGTCCTCGGGGTATAAGAGCAAACGCACTTTTACCAGGTATTGTTGAAGGCGAGAGACAAAATAGAGTTATTGAAGCAAAGGCTAAAGTTAAAAAAGTATCATTTGAAGTAATGAAAGACGAAATTTTATCCGGTGCATCATTAAATAGATTTGTAACTCACGAGGATTTAGCAGAGCAAGCTTATTTTTTATGCAGCCCTCTTGGAAAAAATATTTCTGGTCAAGCAGTTAGTGTATGTGGGAATATAGAAAAGACTGGTTAAAATTATTTAATTATATCATCTAAAATTGGATAAATATAAGATTTAAATAATTCTGGGTTTTCTGACATAGGAAAATGACCTATTCCTGGTATTATAGTAGCCTTAGATCCCTTAATTCTTTTTGCTGTTTCTAGTGTCCGCTCAGGTGTACAAGAACAATCATATTCACCTGATAAAAGATATACTGGACATTTTGAAGTATCTATTAAATTTGAACGATCGTCAAAGTCTCCGTCATGCCAATAAAAATAAAGATCTCCTTTGAAAACGCCGGGCCCTCCTTGCATATAATGCCATAAAGTTTCATGTTTAAAATTATTTGGACTCTGAGGTGCTATTTGTGAGGAAACAAATGCCGCTTGAACTAAACCACCATGAACATCTGGTCTGTGAAGCCAATCTAGATCATAATAAGGTTCAAGTTTGTCAGAACCTTCAAGTGCAATCACAGCTTTAAAGTAATCACAATGTTCAAGGGCAAGATGTAAGACTACTCTTCCACCCATTGAACAACCCATTATAACCGGATCAATTAATTTATATTGCATACAAAAAGACATTATTATGTCTTTATAAAGATTTGTAGTTAGTTTGTAGTCTTTCAGTTCATAACCTTCAGGTGGGTTGGATTTCCCATGCCAAGGCAAATCAAAAACAATTACTCTATAATTATTTGTAATTCTTTTATCAGTTAAAATATGTCGAAATTGTCTTCCATCAGACCCGGCTGTATGAAGACATAATAGAGGTGTCCCTTTTCCTGCCTCCTCAACATAAATTCTATAATTGTCCTTTTTTAAATTTAAATTAAAATATCTGCCAATAATATCCTCAAAGTTTAAATCAGTCATGTTTTTCTCTATTAGAAGCTATTAGATCTTTAAAATATTGAAGGTTTTGTATAAATGGGGTTAGATCTCCATCTATATATATAAATTTTTTCGCAAGCATAGCAAAGATATCATGATAATCTCTAGGAGGTACTTTTAACCAATGTTTATTCCAACTATCCCTTTGTCCATAAATTTTAAAAATTCCACTTTGTGTTAAAAATTGGCAGATATTCTATGATAGATAATACATTTCCACTCAAGATCTCAAATAAATAATCTTTGTCTCCAATACCAAATGTGAAAGTGATATTCAACCAACGACCATTTTCAATTAACCTTTTATTGGAATTTATATTGTTTATCCAATTTTCGATTGATAGCATAACTATATTCTTTCTATTGCGTAAAAATATAAATCTTTATAAATATTTTACAAAAGTAATCTTTGATATAAGTTTATACTATAGGGGGAGAAATGTTTAACATTAATAATTTTTTACATTTAGATGCTCTAAAACCAGCAGTGGAATGGAAAGGTTTTCCAAAGTATAATTTTGTAGGAGGGCATATTGATGGTGATAGTATCCCAGTGCAATCTATAAAGGATTCTCTCAATAAAATAATATTAAAAGAGGGAAAAACCCTAGCTAAATATGGACTAGAAAGTGGTCCTCAGGGCTTTTTACCATTAAGAAAATTTATATCAAATCAGCTAAAAATTAGTTCAAAAATAAATTGTTCTGAAAGAGAGATATTAGTTCTTTCTGGATCATTGCAAGCCTTAGATCTTGTAAACCAGACATTTCTAAGAAAAGGAGATACAGTAATAATTGAAGAGGAAAATTATGGAGGAACTATTTCAAGGCTGAAAAGACTTGGTATAAATATGGTTGGAATACCTATAGAAAAAGACGGAATGAATTTAAAAATCCTAGAGCAAGAGTTGAATGATCTTCTGAAAAAAGAAATAATCCCAAGATATATTTACACGATCCCAACAATTCAAAATCCAACTGGAACAGTAATGTCTGTTGCTAAGAGGAAGCAACTAATAAAATTATCAAAAAAATATCAAATACCTATTTTTGAAGATGATTGTTACGCAGATCTTCTTTTTGAAAAAGAAAGACCCCCCGCGATAAAGTCATTTGATAACGAAGGATATGTAACTTACTGTGGATCTTTTTCTAAATCAATTGCACCTGCACTTAGAGTTGGATATTTGATTGCCAATTGGGAAGTTTTATCAAGAATATTACCTTATAAAACTGATGCAGGTAGCGGATCATTAGAACAAATGGCACTGGCAGAGTTTTGTAAGGAAAATTTTAATTCACATGTCAAAACACTAAAAATTAAATTGCAAAAAAAATCAGAAGCCATTTGTAATGCTTTGGATAAATATTTTGGGTCTTCTGCTGAATATAAAAAACCTGATGGAGGAATTTTTGTTTGGGTTGATATGCAAAAAAAAGTAGACACATACCGTCTTTACGAATTGGCATTAAAAGATGGTGTGGCTATAAATCCAGGAAATGAATGGTCAATTAACAAAAATGGTAGACATAAAATGAGACTTTGCTTTGGTAATCCTTCAATTAAAGAAATTGATGAGGGCATTAAACGTTTGGCTATAATATGTAGAAAAGAATTTGGAATACCCACAAAGATTGCAAATTTATAAATTCTTGTGAATCTTCATTATATGTAAAATGGCTTCTGTAAAATTTTTAGGGTCCTCCTGAGGTACATTATGGCCAATATTTGGAAGAATTTCATGTTTAATATGACTTGAAAATTTTTGTTTAATTTTTGCAATATCAGACAATCCAGTCAC
>CACHVW010000025.1 GCA_902583415.1 uncultured SAR116 cluster alpha proteobacterium
TAATGGTAACAAACTTCTTTGAAGATTTTGAAATATCCACAATTAAAATCAAAAATGGATCCATTAGATATAGAAAAGCAGGTCATGGACCAGCTTTACTTATGTTACATGGGAATCCACAAACACACGTAATGTGGCATAAAGTTGCTCCAGCTCTAATAAAAAAATTCACTATTATTTGTCCAGATATTCCTGGTTACGGTAAGTCTTTCAAACCTAAAATATCTAAAGATCATAAAAATTATTCAAAAGTTAGTATGGCTTCGGATATGAATGAATTTATGAATTTGTTAGGGTTCAATAAATTTTATTTTATTGGGCATGACAGAGGCGCAAGAATAGGTCATCGTTTGGCGTTAGACTATCCTGAGAAAGTTTTAAAAATAATCTTATTAGACATAATACCAACTATTGAACACTTTGAGAGAACAAATAAAGAATTCGCAATGGGTTACTATCATTGGTTTTGGTTGGCACAAAAACATCCAATACCAGAGTCAGTAATTAACAAAGCATCTGAGGAGTGGTTCTTTGCACATACTTCAAGAGAAAAAAAAGATAGAGATTTTTTTGCACCTAAAGCATTAGCCGATTACCTAGAATGTGTTAAAAATCCTGAAACTATTAGAGCTATTTGCGAGGATTATAGAGCTGCAGCTTCTATTGATTTGAAAGATGATTACATAAGCAGAAAACAAAATATAAAAATTAAAATGCCAACATTAATTTTGTGGGGGAAAAAAGGTAAAATAGAAAAATGGTATGATCCTTTACCAATCTGGCAAAAATATTGTATTCAAGAAGTTACAGGTTATAGTGTTAATACTGGTCATTATCTAGCTGAAGAAAATCCTGATGAAATTATAAAAAGCATAAATTGCTTTTTAAAATAAAATAAATTGAGGTTGAAAATTTAAAATGAATGAAATGCATATAAATAAAATGAACAACGAATTACCAATTTGGGATCTTTCAGAAATATATAAAAACATTAATGATCCTAAAATTAGCAGAGACATAAAGAATATTAGAGGGTTAGCAAATAATTTTGTTAAAAAATGGAAAGGTAAGATAAATAATTTAAGTTCTTCAGATTTTTTGATTTGTATAAACGAATATCAAGAAATTAATGAAGCTATTTATAAGATTGCAACACATAGTAGTTTAACCTTTGCTACAAATATGGAAGATCCCGAGATTTCAAAATATAACTCATCTATATCTGATCAAATTACAGAAATTCTATCCACTCTCATTTTTGTTACATTAGAACTTTCAAAAGTTGATGATAATACAATTAATAATTGGTTAAATGATAAAGAAGCAAAAAATTGGAAGCCTTATCTCAATATATTAAGAAAAAGAAACCCTTATCTTCTTGATCCTCTTGTAGAAGAGATTTTGATTGAAAAATCTGCTACCGGCAGGTCAGCATGGATACGATTATTTGATGAGACATCTGCAGCATTACGTTTTCCTTTCAAAAACAAATCACTTACTGAAGCTGAAATTTTGAACTTGTTATCTGACGCAGATCCAGAAACTAGAAAAATTGCAGGTAAATCACTTTCTGAAGTTTTAGAAAATAATAAACGTATTCTTGGAATGATACTTAATGTGATCTCTAGAGATAGGTTTATCGAAGACAACAAAAGGGGTTTTAAAAGAATTGTGTCCTCAAGAAATCTTGATAATGATGTTGAAGATGAAGTTGTAGACAAATTAGTAAATACAGTTGATAAGGCCATGCCTAAACTCACCCATAGATATTATAAATGGAAAGCTAACCAATTTAGCCAGACAAGTTTAGATTGGTGGGATAGAAATGCACCATTGCCTCATTCTTCTGAAAATTTTATAAAATGGTCTGAGGCTAAGGATATTATCTTAGATTCATTTTCTTCCTTCCATCCAGAAATTTCTGATTTAGCAGAATTATTTTTTAAAAATAATTGGATAGATGCAAGCTTAAGAAAAGGTAAAGCTTCAGGTGCTTTTGCCCATCCTTCAGTTCCATCATTGCATCCATACATATTAGTAAATTATCAAGGCAAAATTAGAGATGTTATGACACTCGCACATGAACTTGGTCATGGTGTTCATCAAATTCTTGCAGGGAAAAATGGATTATTAATGGCAGAAACACCTCTAACACTCGCTGAAACAGCATCAGTTTTTGGTGAAATGTTGGTGTTTAGAAAATTATTAGACGAGAGTTCAATTGCACAAAAAAAACAATTATTGTCTGGTAAAATAGAAGATATGTTAAATACTGTTGCTAGACAAATAGGATTTCACCAATTCGAAGTCAAATTCCATGAGGCAAGAATAAAATCTGAATTAACACCTGAAGAGATAAGTAATATTTGGATGGAGACACAGTCTCATGCTGTGGGTCCTCATATTAATCTTGATGATGATTATAGATTCTTATGGGGGTACATCCCTCACTTTGTTCATACTCCATTTTATGTATATGCTTATGCTTTTGGAGATAGTCTAGTAAATGCACTTTGGTATGCATATCAACAAAGTGATAAAGATATTTTTTCGAAAAAGTATATTGAAATGTTATCTTCAGGAGGGACAAAAAGTCACAATGAACTTCTAAAACCTTTTAATTTAAGCGCGTATGATAATAGTTTTTGGGAAAAAGGTATTACAATGATAACTAGATTAATGGATGAGCTCGATGATTTGGATAATTAATCTTATTTTTAGAGGCTTCAATTATTATGAGTAAAGATAGTAGAATTCAAGATGAACTGAGCTCTTCTATGACAGGTGGAAGACTCAGACGTTATGCAAAGGTAACTTCCACAATGGGTGGGCTTGCTGCAAGGCTAGCTGGTGAAAGATATTTAGGAATTAAAATAAACAGAGAACAGCATGCTTCTGATTTGAGAGCTGCCTTAGGAGGGCTGAAAGGTCCACTTATGAAAGTCGCCCAAATTCTTGCTACAATTCCTGACGCTCTTCCTAGAGAGTATGTAAATGAATTATCTCACCTTCAAGCAGATGCTCCATCTATGGGCTGGCTTTTTGTAAAAAGAAGAATGAAAGCTGAGTTAGGAGAAAATTGGTTAACTTGTTTTAAAGTTTTTGATAAACAAGCCTCCGCAGCAGCATCTTTAGGTCAAGTTCATTTTGCTGAAGACATCAACGGAAAAAAATTAGCCTGTAAATTGCAATATCCTGATATGGGCTCAGCAGTTCAAGCTGATCTTAAGCAACTTAAGTTAATATTTTCATTATATGAAAAGTATGATTCTGCTATTTCAACTGAAGCAATACATGAGGAGTTATCAGATAGGCTAAAAGAAGAACTCGATTATTCCCATGAAGTTAAAAATTTAAAATTATATAGGTATATGTTATCTGATTTAAATCAAATTACACTTCCTAATCCTATTGATGAATTGTCAACAAGTAGACTCCTAACAATGACAAGGATAGATGGCTCAAAAATTATGGATTTTATTTCTAAAAACAGTGATATCAAAATTAGAAATCAAGTAGCTTTAAATATGTTTAAAGCTTGGTACATACCATTTTATAAATATGGAGTAATTCATGGAGACCCACATCTTGGAAATTATACAATACGTCCTGATGGTGGGGTTAACCTAATGGATTTTGGATGTATTAGAATCTTTAGACCAGATTTTGTAACAGGCGTAATTGAACTTTATAAAGCTTTAAGAGATGAAGATGAAGAACAAGCAGTTAATGCATATAAAAGTTGGGGTTTTGAAAACCCCTCAAAAGAATTAATTAGTGTTTTAAATATCTGGGCAAACTTTATTTATCAACCTTTACTAGAAGATAAAGTTAGGTTGATAAATCCAAGCGAGACTGGACAATATGGAAGAGAAACGGCAGAAAAAGTTCATGAAGAATTAAAAAAAATTGGAGGTGTTAAACCACCAAGAGAATTTGTATTAATGGACAGAGCAGCCGTTGGATTAGGATCAGTTTTCATGCATTTAAAAGCAGAAATTAATTGGTATAGAGTTTTTCACGATTTAGTTGGAGACTTTGATGAAAAGATTTTGTCTAAGAGGCAAAGTAAAGCCATGAATAAATCAGGTTTAATTTTAGAATAACATAATTAGTTTATACTCTGTAAAATTGTATCCAAGGATTTTTTTGCATCTCCATAAACCATTCTAGAATTTTCTCTAAAAAATAATGGATTTTCAATTCCAGAATAACCTTTTCCTTGTCCTCTTTTTGAAATAAAAACCTGTTTAGCTTTCCAAACTTCCAAAACAGGCATTCCCGCAATTGGGCTATTAGGATCTTCTTGAGCAGCTGGATTAACTATATCATTAGCTCCTAGTATCATGACTACATCTGTATCAGGAAAATCGTCATTTATCTCGTCCATTTCTAGAACAATATCATAGGGGACTTTCGCTTCTGCTAGCAGAACATTCATGTGGCCAGGAAGTCTTCCTGCAACAGGATGAATTCCAAATCTTACCTCTTTATTTTTTGCTCTTAGTCTAGAGGTTAACTCTGAAACTGTACTTTGAGCTTGTGCTACTGCCATGCCATAACCAGGAACGATTATAATCTTGTTTGCATCATTTAATGCACCCGCAACGGAATCTATATCTATTGGTTTCATTTCACCTTCAATATCCATTGTAGGACCTGTTACATCTCCCCAACCGCCTAAAATAACTGAAAGAAATTTTCGGTTCATAGCCTTACACATTATATATGATAGAATGGCACCAGAAGATCCAACCAAAGCACCTGTCACAATTAGCAGGTCATTTCCAAGCATAAAACCTGTTGCAGCTGCAGCCCATCCCGAATATGAGTTAAGCATTGAAACAACTACTGGCATATCTGCACCACCAATTGCTAGAACAAGATGAGCTCCTATAACAAATGCTATTATAGTCATTACAATTAAGGTCCAATTACCCTCATCAATCAAAAACATGTAACCCAATGCTAAGCAGGAAAATAACAGGATCAAATTCAACAAATGTCTTCCAGGTAAAATTAACGCCTTACCTGTTATCAATTCAGATAACTTTCCAAATGCGACTATAGACCCCGTAAATGTGATTGCTCCAATAAATACTCCAATAAAAACTTCAACGTTATGGATCATATACTGGGTAGAATTCATGTCAGAGTGTGGCAAAATGGCAGAGTTTATACCTATAAAAACAGCAGCCAAACCTACAAATGAGTGAAGAGCAGCAACCAATTGAGGCATGCCTGTCATTTGTACTTTTTTAGCAACAATTGCTCCAATTATAGAGCCAAGTAAAATAGCAGCTATAAGCCAATTAAGCCATTCAGTAAAAAAAACTTGATTACCATAAATCGTTGCAAAAACAGCAATAGCCATGCCAACGATACCATACCAAACGGCTCTTTTTGCCTTTTCTTGATTTTTTAAGCCACCTAATGCGAGAATGAAAAGCACACTAGATGTTATGTATGAGGCAGTTAATAATCCAATAGTCATCTAATAATCCTTTTTTAGCTTTTCTGAAACATTGATAACATTCTTTTTGTAACCATAAACCCTCCAACAATATTTATGGTGGCTATAAAGATAGATATTAAGGCTAAGACACTTACTATGTCGTTCTCAGTTCTCATTTGTAATAAAGCGCCAATTATAACTATGCTTGAGATAGCATTTGTAACAGCCATCAAAGGTGTATGAAGTGAATGAGATACGTTCCATATAACTTGATAACCTACGAAACATGACAAAATAAAAACAATGAAATGTTGCATAAAGTCCGATGGTGCGTAATAACCTATAAACCAAGTTAGTAGAGCACCAATTGTTAAAAGTAAGAATTGTAATTTACCAGCTTTTTTTTCAGCATTTATTTCATCCTGAGTTATCTCTTCTTGTGACTTTTCTTTAATTTTTTTTGTATCATGTTTGGCAATAGCTACAATTTTTGGTTTTGGTGGAGGAAAAGTTATCTTACCATCATGCAGAACAGTTGCCCCTCTTATTACATCATCATCCATATTAATATATGGTGTTCCATCCTTTTTAGGCGTTAACTCATCAACCATATGACGTATATTTGTAGAATATAAACTAGAGGATTGAGTTGCCATTCTACTCGGTAAATCTATAAATCCAATAACCTTTACTTTATTTTTTGTTTCTATAATTTTATTAGGAATAGTAACTTCGCAGTTTCCTCCTTGTTCAGCAGCTAAATCTACTATCACGGAACCAGGTTTCATTAGCTCAACCATTTCCTTTGGCCACAATTTAGGTGCAGGCATTCCAGGAATGAGAGCAGTTGTAATAACAATATCAATCTCTGGTGCTTGTTTTCTAAATAATTCCATTTCTTTTTTTATGAATTCTTTAGAAGCAGGTTTAGCATAACCTCCCTCACCAGTGCCATCTGATTCAAAATCAAGCATTAAAAATTCTGCTCCCATTGATTCAATTTGTTCAGCAACTTCCGGTCTTACGTCAAAAGCTCTAACAATTGCACCCATAGATTGTGCAGTACCAATGGCGGCAAGCCCAGCAACTCCTGCTCCTATTACAAGAACTTTAGCAGGGGGAACTTTTCCGGCTGCTGTTATTTGACCTGTAAAAAATCTTCCAAATTGGTTTCCCGCCTCAATTATTGCTCTATAACCAGCTATGTTAGCCATAGAAGACAAAGCATCCATTTTCTGGGCTCTGCTAATTCTAGGTATCATATCCATAGCTTGAACTGTGACTTTCTTCTTTTTTAACGCATCCAGAAGAGGTTTGTTTTGATTAGGCCAAATAAAACTTATTATATGATGATTTAGTTTTATTTTTGATAATTCTGATTTTTCTGGGCCTCTTACTTTCAATATTATATCTGATTGTTTCCAAAGTTCTTTTGAATTATTAACAATCTTAACCCCAGCTTTTTTATAATCTTTATCTGAAAAGTTAGCGTTAATCCCAGCTCCAGTTTCTAAAAGACATGAATAACCTAACTTTTGTAATTGTTTTGCACTTTCAGGTGTAAGTGCTACTCGGTTTTCACCTTTTAAAATTTCTTTAGGGCTTCCAATAAACATATAAATTACTCCAGTGAATATTAAATAAATTTCACATTATTTAACTAAATTTTATTTACTAGGTTCAAAAAAAAACCGCAATTAGAAAAATGCGGTTTGTGCAAAAAGTTTGAAAAATTAAGACTAATAACCTTCTCTTTCTAACCTTTTCCTCATAAGCTTTCTTACTCTTCTTGTGCTTTCAGCCATTTCTCTAGCTCTTCTTTCTGAGGGTTTTTCATAAGCTCTTCTATTTTTCATTTCTCTAAACATGCCTTCTCTTTGCATTTTCTTTTTTAATACTCTAAGAGCTTGGTCGACATTGTTGTCTCGAACGGCCACGTACATTATTAAACCTATATTTATTGATTTTAGAGAATTTCAAATAACACAATACATAAGGTTATTGCAAGTTATTTAATGTTTTTATTTATATTATATTGAATTTACACGTATAATAAACTAGTTATTAATCAAATAAATTTGACGGCAATATTAATGAAAAAAAAACTATTTGATAACAACCAAATAAGATTTGATCTAATCAAAGCAATGTTAACACATGTCCCTTTCGATGGTTGGACTTGGGAATCAATGGAGCAAGGTGCTAAAGATATTGGTTTTGAAAAGAAAAAAACACCTTCTTCAAGAATCAAAATTTTCAAAGGTTTATTTAAAAATGGTTCGATTGATTTTATTGATTTTTTTTCAGAAATGATCGACTTAGAAGTCAAAAAAAAATATGAATTAATAGAATCTAAACCTGAAAGAATACCTGAAAAAATAAAAAAAATTATACTGATTAGATTAAATTTATGTGAAAAATATAAAGAGGCAGTAAGATCTTCAATTTCTTTAACTGCAATACCGAAAAATACAAAAACATCTTTTAATATACTCTATAGAACTTGTAATAGCATGTGGAGAATGGCTGGGGATAAGTCCACAGATTTTTCTTTTTATACAAGAAGAATGTCATTGGCTGCAGTTTATACTTCTACGTTGCTGTTTTGGTTAAATGATAAGTCTAATGATAATGTTGAAACTGAATTTTTTTTGGATAGAAGATTAAATGATATAAGTAAGATTTCTAGTTTAAAAAAGCCGTTTTCTGAATTTAAAAAATATACAAATAATTTTGATCTTATAAAAAACAATATTAAAATAAAATCTGTTTTTAGCTTTCTAAGAAAAATAAATAATATTAAAAATTCAAGCATTAGTTAATTAACTAAAAAGTTATAAAATGCCTATCAAAATACATGATAATTTGCCTGCAAGAAAACTACTTCAAAATGAAATTGTAGACGTTATTGATAGTATTACTGCAGAAAAACAGGATATAAGACCTCTAAAATTTTTATTATTAAATTTAATGCCCAAAAAACTTGAAACTGAGGTGCAATTTGCAAGATTGCTTGGCGCATCTCCTTTGCAAGTAGAACTCACTCTTATGACTACAGACACATATTCACCAAAAAATACTAAAAAGGAACATCTAATTGAATTTTATAAAACTTTAGAAGACATTAAAAATGATTTTTATGATGTTCTTATAATTACTGGAGCACCTGTTGAGACTGTACCTTTTAAAGAAGTTAAATACTGGAATGAATTGAACAAAATTATTTTATGGTCTTCAACAAATGTCTTTAGAAGAGTTGGTGTTTGTTGGGGAGCTCAAGCTCTTTTAAAAGTCCTTCATAATATTGAAAAATACTCAATGGATAAAAAGTTATTTGGTGTTTACGATCATAATTTAAATCAAGAAAAACGATATAGATTAATGCAAGGATTTATTGATAGATTTCCAATGCCGGTTTCACGATATACAAAAAATAAAAAAGAAGAAATCATAAAAGCGGGTCTGGAAATTTTAGCTTTTTCACCAAGCTCAGGGGTGGGGATGGTAAGATGTCCAAAAACAAAAGATTTATTTATATTAAATCATTTAGAATATGATGGGATTACTCTCAAGGATGAATTTTTAAGAGACAAGTCACAAAATACTCAAATAGATATTCCGGCAAATTATTTTCCAAATGATGATATTAATCTTGAACCAATAAACAGATGGAGACCATATGCATTCTTATTATTTACCAATTTTATAAACGAAGTTTATCAGGATGTTCCATTCAGCTTTACGAGGGTGAATAATTAGGAGATATTTTTATTATAATGTCCCATTTTTCTACCTGCTTTAATATTTTTTTTTCCATAAATATGTAATATATAATTTTGATCTTTATAAAGATTTATATTATTTACATCTTGGCCAATTAAATTTGTCATTTCCCATTTTCCATTACAATCAACGTCTTTAACGGGCAATCCACATATTGTTCTAACTAAAATATCGAACTGGCTACTATTGCAGCCATTTAGTGTCCAATGAAATGAATTGTGTGGTCTTGGAGCAATTTCGTTAAAAACAATACTTCCATCTAATAATTCGAATAACTCAATAGTTAAAACACCATAAAGATTTAAATTTTGTGCTAATTTTTTTGCTTTTGTTTTTAAGTCAATTTCAATATTTTGATCTAAAAAGGCAGGTGCAGATGTTTTTTTTAATATACCATTTTCATGATAATTTTCAGATAAAGGAAAAAATCCTTCAGAGCCATCAAGACTTTTGAAATACATCAAAGATATTTCTCTTTTAAATTCTAACTTTTCCTCTAAAACACATTCTACAGATCCTAAATTTTCCCAAGCTTCAAAAAAATTTGAATTTTTATCAATTTTTATTTGTCCTTTTCCGTCATAACCTAAAGAGTTAGTCTTAAGTATACCTTCTTTAGTGACATTCTTAATTGAAGATATTAAATCGTCAGTATTTTTTATTAAAAACCATTTTGGAGTGTTAAAGCCAGACTTGAGTGCTATTTCTTTTTCTTTAGAACGAATTTGTGCGCATCTAAAGACTAAACTACTTGGTACTACTCTTGTTTTATTAGATAATAATTCAAGTGATTTAGATGGAATATTTTCAAATTCAGATGTTGCACAAAACACTTCATTTGAAAATTCAACTAATTTGGTATAATCATTCCATTGTCCATATGTAATTTTGTCAACCACAGTCTCTGCAGGATTATCACCTTTCGGACAATATAGATGAGTTTTGTAACCGGCTCTAGATGCGGATGAAGCTATCATTTTACCAAGCTGACCTCCTCCAATAATACCTATTACATTTTCATCGCTGGGTAATATTGGAAAATTATTTAGTTTAGTCATTTTTCATTTTTGGTGTAAGTGGAACTTCATTTGTTTGGGAAGAAAGCAAATTTATTAATTTTGTATCTATTTCTTTGTTAGATAAACTTAAAATTTTTACTGCATAAATGGCTGCATTAATAGCACCAGCTTTCCCAATTGACATTGTTGCAACTGGAATGCCACTAGGCATTTGGACTATTGATAGAAGACTGTCAAGGCCATTTAATGCAGAACTTTGGATGGGAACACCTATAACTGGTAAATCAGTATGGGAGGCCACCATGCCAGGTAGATGAGCGGCACCTCCAGCTCCTGCAATAATAACCTTTATTGAATTTTCCCGGGCTTTTTTCGCAAAATTATTCATCCTATCAGGGGTTCTATGTGCAGATATAATTTTAGTAATAAAAGGAATTTTAAGTTTAATTAAAATCTCCTTTGAAAATTTCATAGTTTCCCAATCACTTTGACTCCCCATAATAATAGCAACTGATGGTTTTATATCCTTATCATTCATGTTTTATTCTCTAAAAAATAAATAAAATTTTATAATATTTACACGCGATCAATCATTTGTGGGCATAATTTCATCGCTTTGCGTATCTAATGAGCCTCCAGCTTTTATAATCGCTTGATCTAAATCTTCTTGTGTACACAAACTTAACAAAACAGGATGTTTAGCTGTTATATTTGAAATATTCCAATGACTTCTTGTTCTAATTTTTTCAATCGTGTCTTTGGTAGTTCCAATTAATTTTGTGATTTGGTTATTTTTAATCTCAGGATGATTTTTGACTATCCAAGCAATTGCATCAGGTTTATCGCCCCTTCTTGCTAATGGTATATATTTAGGACCTTTATTCTTATTTTTAGGTTCAGGCAGTGAGGAATTAGATTTCGTGAGAAACAAAGAAGTATCGTTACAACATTTGTCAATTTCTTCTTGAGTAAGTTGTCCATTTAATATTGGATCAAATCCTAAAATACCATGTCCAACATCACCATCTGCAATGGCTTGAACTTCTAAAACATGAAGGCTGCAAAACTTTGCAATTTGTTCAAAAGTTAATGTAGTATTATCTATCAACCAAACAGCAGTAGCTTTTGGCATGAGTAATGATGTCATTTTCTAAACTCCAATTAATCTCAATTTGAATTAAAAAATTTAAATTAAAATAATAATATATTTTGAATAACACAAATTGAAATTTGTATCAGATCAAAAATAATATTGCAGACTAAATTAAACAATTAAGTTTAAACATAACATTTGTCAATCTTAGAAGTTTAGATTTTTCTTGGAAGAGGAAGCATATAATTAGGAAAATTAATCTTTACCTTTGAACCACAAAAATCACAATCTAATGTAAAATCTTCTTCAAATAAATATAATTGAGATAATTTAATCTTGGCTATTCCATACCAAATATCATTCTCCTTATCTAATGACAATGCGATCACTTCTCCAATATTTTGTGTTTTTAAAAGAATTTTATTATCAATTTTATCTAAATTCGAGAATGAAAAGTTTTTGTTTTTAAAATGAACAGGAACATATTTTCTTTTTACTAAACCTTTATATTTAATTCTTGCGGTTACTTCTTGACCAATAAAACATCCTTTTTCAAAACTTATTCCACCTAACAAATCAAGATTAATTTCTAAAGGAAGTGTAGCGTTAATTTCTATTTCTTGTGTTCCTTCAGGAACACAATTTTTATATCTGATTAAGTTGTACCAATTAGATGTGCAACTTTTATTTATAATATTTACAGGTTTGTTCTTATAATAAATTCTATTAAGATTAATGTTTGTATTTATGAACCTTTTATCCCTTAATGAATTTTCTGCACTTTTTGAGTTAATCGATACAAAAACATAATAATTAGTTTTTTCAAATTTTACTTCTTTTCTTAAGTTATACATATTTAACTTCTTAATTAGCTCATTTTCACAAAAGAAATCGTATTCAATAAGAATCGATTTTTCTTCAGAATAATTTGAAAAATCTAGACTTACTAGTATGTCATATAAAATTCTTCCTTGGGGAGAAAGTAATGCTGAAGGTCTGGTTTCAAATGGTGTTAGTTTAGAAAAATCATTTGTTAGAATATTATTTAAAAAATCTATACAATTTAATCCTGAAACTCTAAGAACTTTTCTATTTTCTAGATAAAGATTTTTTTGAGACATCGTTCTTTAAATTTTCATTTTATTAATTGCGCTTAAAATTGCAAGTATAGGGGCCAGAGTTATACTTGTATTAATCCCACATCCATAAATTGAATTCTTGCCATCATCAATTTTAAGTTCTACATAAGCTGCAGATTCCGCTTTAGAGGTAGCGCTTCTAGTATTTTGACCAAAGTCTTTCAATGTAAATTGCAAATTAAAATTTTCTCTCATCCCATTTACAAAAGCTGAAATTGGTCCGTTACCTTGAGAAGAAAATTGATAAAGTTTATCCTTGAAATTAACTTTGGCGTTTATTATTTCAAGGTTATCTTTTCTATTAGCGCCCTCAACTTTGAAATCGATTAATTCAAATGGTTTTTGCAAAATAAAATTCTCATTAAAAGTTCTCCATATAATGTCACTTGTAATTTCATTGCCAGTTTTATCAGCTATCTTTTGTACTTTTGACGATAATTCGACTTCTGCTCCTTTTGGCAATCTTATTTGGTAGTCTGATTCTAGTAACCAAGCTGTCCCTCCTTTACCTGATTGGCTGTTAACGCGAATTATAGCTTCATAAGTTCTTCCAATATCAGCTGGGTCAATTGGTAAATACGGAACAGCCCATTTTTTTGATGGTGATTTTTCCATATTATCCATTCCTTTTCTTATTGCATCCTGATGACTTCCAGAAAATGCTGTATGTACTAAAGTACCTGCATATGGATGTCTTTGATGAACAGGTAACCTATTACAAAACTCTGCCGTATCAATTAAATCATTTATTTTGCTAAAATCTATATTAGGATTAATGCCTTGAGTAAATAAATTCAGTCCAAGTGTTACAAGGTCTACATTGCCAGTTCTTTCTCCATTACCAAACAAAGTTCCTTCAACTCTGTCTGCACCTGCCAATAACCCTAATTCTGTTGCAGCTATCGCAGTACCTCGATCATTGTGAGGATGAAGTGATAAAATTACCCTTTTTCTATTACTAAAATTATTATCCATCCACTCTATTTGGTCAGCATGAATATTTGGAGTAGACATTTCAACTGTTGCAGGAAGATTAATTATAACAGGGTTTTCCTCACTAGCTTCCCAAACATCTAAAACAGATTCACAAACTTCTAAAGCATATGGTAACTCTGTTCCAGTGAAGCTTTCTGGAGAATATTGTAATCGAATATTAGACTTTTCTAATTTATATAGTTGATCTGAAATTATTTTAGCCCCATCAGTTGCTATTTTTTTTACTCCATCCATAGTTTCCTTGAAAACAATTTCTCTTTGAAGGGTGCTAGTTGAGTTGTAAAGGTGAATTATTGCATTTTTGCAATCTTTCAAACTTTCAACAGTTTTTTCAATTAATGGTTTTCTGGATTGAGTTAAAACCTGAACAATAACGTCCTCTGGAATATGATTATCAGTAATTAATTCTCTTACAAAATTAAAATCTGTTTCAGATGCTGAAGGAAATCCAATTTCTATTTCTTTAAATCCTATTTTAACTAAATGTTTAAACATACGCATCTTCCTGACAGAATCCATTGGTTCAATCAGAGCTTGATTGCCATCTCTTAAATCTACAGAACACCATATTGGTGCACGTGTTATGCTCTTATTTGGCCATTTTCTGTCTAAAATTTTAACTGGTGGATAAGCGCTGTATTTTTCATATCTATTTTTCATAATTCTTTACCTTATATTTTAAGTTCAAAATTTAATTTATTTATTAACAATCATCCCGGACTCCTTAGAGCACGGGTTTCTTAATAAAATTAGAACCTGAATAGGAATTGAATTATAATTTTTATACATAACAAATTTACATTATCAATTGTAAGATTGTTTAGTCAAGTTATTAGAGTTTTCAATACATTTTAAATATTGCAAAATATTTTTTTTAAAACTAATTTGCATAATATATACAATTTTTTTTGTAGGAACTTAATGACAGATATTAATCTAATAAGGAATTTTTCTATTATAGCACATATTGATCATGGTAAATCAACCCTTGCTGATAGATTAATACAAGAATGCAAGGGATTAACTGAAAGAGAGATGAAAGAGCAAGTTCTGGACAATATGGAAATTGAGAGAGAAAGGGGTATAACAATCAAAGCCCAGACGGTCAGATTATTATACAAGCATAGTGATAATAAAACTTATACTTTGAATTTAATGGATACTCCGGGTCATGTAGATTTTGCATATGAAGTTTCTAGATCTCTTTCTGCATGTGAAGGATCACTTCTTGTAGTAGATTCTTCACAAGGCGTAGAAGCACAAACTTTAGCAAATGTTTATCAAGCAATAGATGTAAATCATGAAATTGTGACAGTACTTAATAAAATTGATTTACCTGCTTCTGAGCCAGATAGAATTCGAAAACAAATTGAAGATGTAATTGGCTTGCCTAGAGAAGATGGGATTGAGGTATCAGCTAAAACAGGACAAGGCATTAATGAAGTCTTATCCTCTTTAGTTGAAAATTTAGCTCCTCCAAAGGGTAATCCCAACACCCCTTTGCAAGCCCTATTAATTGATAGTTGGTATGATCCTTATTTAGGAGTTTTAACTTTAGTTAGAGTTGTAAATGGAAGTTTAAAAAAAGGTCAAAAGATAAGATTTATGTCAACTAAGGTCTCTCACACTATTGAAAAACTTGGTATATTTACTCCTAAAATTATAAATGTTGATGAGTTAGGACCTGGAGAGATTGGTTTTATTACTGCTTCAGTTAAAACTGTAGCAGATTGTAAAGTAGGAGATACAATTACAGACGAAAGAAACCCAGTTGAAACAATGTTACCTGGTTTCAAACCATCTGTGCCAGTCGTTTTTTGTGGTTTGTTTCCTATGGACAATGCTCAATTTTCTGACTTAAGAGAAGCTTTAGGTAAGTTGTCTTTAAATGATGCATCATTTAGTTATGAAGCTGAAACTTCAGCTGCTTTGGGGTTTGGCTTTAGATGTGGATTTTTAGGACTCTTACATATGGAAATTATAAGAGAGAGATTATCTAGGGAGTTTAATTTAGAATTAATCTCAACAGCACCATCAGTAGTTTATAAAGTGCATAAAAATGATAATACAAGCGATCTGCTTCATAATCCTGCAGATTTGCCAGATGTAAACCACATTAACTTTATAGAAGAGCCTTGGATTAAAGCAACTATTCTGGTTCCTGACGAATATGTTGGATCAGTTCTAACTCTTTGTACAGAAAGAAGAGGAGAGCAGATAGATCTTACCTATGCAGGAGCTAGGGCTATGGTGGTTTATAAATTACCATTAAATGAAGTTGTTTTTGATTTTTATGATAAATTAAAAAGTATGACATCAGGTTATGCTAGCTTTGATTATCAAATTGATAATTATAAAAAAGGTGATCTTGTTCGTGTTTCAATTTTAGTTAATGGAGAACCTGTTGATGCTTTAGCAATGATTTCACACAGAGACCAGGCTGAAACAAGAGGTCGTGCAATATGCACAAAATTGAAAGACCTCATACCAAGACAACTATTTAAGGTAGCGTTACAAGCTGCCATCGGTGGAAAAGTTATAGCTAGAGAAACCATCTCAGCGATGAGAAAAGATGTTACTGCAAAGTGTTACGGTGGGGATATAACTCGAAAGAAGAAGCTTTTAGAAAAACAAAAAGCAGGGAAAAAAAGAATGAGAGAGTTTGGTAGTGTTGAGATACCTCAAAATGCTTTTTTTGAAGCTTTAAAAATGGGTGATAAATAATTGGAATAAATTATAATTTAAAGTTTATTTTTTATCCTTTTTCTTGATGATTTTTTAAGTCCTAAAGCAATAAAAACAAAACTTAATATGGCTAATATAACTGCAGCAGGCATTAACAAAATAGAAGATATAAAAGGATGCCATATAAAACCTGAACAATCCAAAATATCTAATGCTGAACAAGGATCAATATATCGACTAACTATAGTTTCTGCAATTTGAAGGCTATTGGGAGCAAAATGAAACCAAAATTGGCCTAATTGAGTAATTTCATTCTTACCCTCTATTTGTAAAACAACATCAAAATAATTACTTATAAGAGTAAAGATAAATGAACATATTCCAAATAAAATCAAAATTCTTCCCATTATCACTTTATAAAGTCCTTTTAGTATTATAAAATTAATCTAAAACGTAGAAAAAATATTTCAATATAATAATAACTTATATTACCTTGCTCCAAAAAAAATGTTGATGTAAAATTCTAATTTTTGGAGGGGTGGCCGAGCGGTTTAAGGCGCACGCCTGGAAAGCGTGTTGGGGTTAACGCCTCTCAAGGGTTCGAATCCCTTCCTCTCCGCCATGTACATGACCACCTTGTGTCATAGTATGTCACAAACCTAGTGTTTGCCTAGTTTTTGTTGACGAAGCATCTCCAGCACGTTTCATTGTAAATCATCATTAATCACGTCACTTTGTTGACCGAGTTGTGGACTGGAGATAATGATGCACAAATTAAAATATAAACAATTATTAAATTTACCTAAGGGGAAGTATCATGACGGAAAAGGACTATATATCTCAATTTCAAGCCTAGGTAGAGGCAAATGGTCTTACCGTTATCGTATCGATAGTAAATCTAGAGAAATGGGTCTTGGAACCTTTCCAGAAGTCTCAATTGTGGACGCAAGGCAGAAGGCTGAAGATAAAAGACGTCTTGTTCTTCAAAAAACAGACCCAATTGATGAGAAAAAAAGACAAGAAATCTTAAGAAATCAGCAAAATAAAAAATTTTCACAGATTGCAGATATATACATAAATCATAAAAAAAAGAAAGAATGGACTAATCCTAAAAGTGAACAGCAATGGAGAAACACAATTGCTACCTATGCATCTCCCATTCTCGATAAGAAACCATTTATTGACATCAACAATGAAGATATAGTTGAAGTTCTTTTACCCATTTGGAACAATAAAACTGAGACTGCTAGACGTCTTCAGCAGAGACTTGCAAGAATTTTCTCGTTTGCAAAGGTTATGAAATGGTACAAAAAAGATAATCCAGCTTCATGGGATGCACATTTAATTCATGTTCTTCCAAACCCGTGGAAAATTCAAAAAGTCAAAAATTTTCCATCTCTTAATCATCATGAAATAAGTGAATTTTATAGCAAACTTTGCCAACAAGAAATAATTTCATCTTATGCTTTAAGATTATTAATTTTAACGGCTACTAGAACCAAAGAAATTATTGAAGCAGAGTTTGACGAATTTAACTTGAAGACAAAAATTTGGACCATTCCAGCTGAGAAAATGAAAGTAAGAAAAGAACATAAAATACCTCTTTCAAATGAAGCAATATCAATTATTGATTTAATGAGAAAGAAACATAACCATCCATTTGTTTTTATTAATCCTTCAACGGGAAAACATATATCTAATGGGGCAATGCTTGTTTTTATAAAAAAACAATTTTCTAATCTTAAAATCACTGTACATGGGTTTAGAGCAACTTTTAGAGATTGGGCAGAAGAAACAAATAAATTTCAACATCACGCAATAGAGTTTTGTTTGGCTCATCAACTGCCGAACAAAGTTGAGAAGGCCTATTTACGTTCAGATTTATTTGAACAAAGGAAGATTATTATGGGGGATTGGGAAAAAATACTTTTAAAACAAAATTAAAATAACAATTATATTTATATATTTTAATAAATTTGTTATAATATATTTAAACACCGCCAGCGAAAGCAGTAGGGCCTTGTCATCTGGAGAAAGTTATTAACTTGGTGCGGATGTAAAAGAACCGTCGCATGATTCTGTGCTTCTTTTAAAGAATAGTTAAATACTTGACGAAATAAAATCATTTTAAACTTTTTATGCATAAGGAGATTTTATGTCGTACTCGAACTATATTTCGAAGAAACAAGTTGCAAGAATTTTAGGAATAAGCACATCTTCAGTTTCAAGATGGGTCAAAACTAATAATTTACCACACCCATTTAAGTTAGGTCCCAATATAGTTAAATGGGATATTAAAGAAATAGAGAAATGGATTGAAGAAAGAAAGAATAATAGAGGTTTTCTTGGTCATAAGCCTGAAAAAAAATAAATGATGTCATCAAAACTCAATGAAAGTCAAAAAATGGCATGCAATTTATTGGCAACAGGTATAAAAACATCTGAAATTATAAACCAACTTAAAATTAGACCTGAAACATTATCTCGATGGAAACAAAATCAAGAGTTCATAACTTGCTTACAGAAAACACAGGAAAAGGTTTTAGAAAGCATAATTGAAACTCAAAAGCATATACTTATTCTATCACAAGATATTATTATCCAGACTTTGAAAAACGAAACTCTTGATGACTTAAAAAAAGCTATGGTTGCACTTCGGTATATAAGCCTTATTAGAGGCAAACACAATATTGAAGATAAATATACTAAAAGACTATCTGATTTAAGTTTTAACAATACTTTTGGATTTGAGTAATAACGGTTGTAAGTATTCATATATTTTACATTAAAGAAAAACTTATTATTATAGAATCATTATGTCTTTCAGAAAAATGTTAATATCCGGGTTATTAAAGAATGTAAAAATCTAAAAGATTTTTATAATTTTTACTTGGATAAAAAATAGTAATTGGAAAATATAATAGATATTTTGACCTTAGAACAAGATAGTGCGGCATTCCTCGAGAGATTAGATGAAACTACGGAAGAAGTTGAAGGCATTATTGCTCAACTTGATTTAATTAATGAACTTCTTCTTCATTCCAAATAACATTTACACCATAAAATTCCATATCACCTTCTTGTTTTATTATATTTGCTATTTCTTCTGGAAAAAGAAGTGTACCATTTTCAGCTCCGTTTTCAGCCCAATCAGTAAAGTTTTCAGACATAAAATCAGCCATACCTTCAAACATGTTTTCATTTATTCCAGTATCAGCCCAACTAATGGGTTTTTCATCCTCACCTTCACAAATAAGATTAAGTTTACCTGCAAGATAATCAGTTCCTT
>CACHVW010000026.1 GCA_902583415.1 uncultured SAR116 cluster alpha proteobacterium
GATAGGGAGATAAATAAGGATTTTTATAATCCAAACCTACTACGAAACCTATTGATATTTTATTATTATCTAAATGATATAAAAAAGATCCACCGTAAGTGTCATTATCTAGAGGCCATCCTGTAGTGTGCATTATACTTCCTGGTTTGCTATTGTCAGGATTTACTTCCCATAATTCTTTAATCCCAATACCGTAAGTTTGTGGAGAGTTATCTGAATTAAGATTATATTTTTCCATTAATATTTTCCCTAGATGACCTCTACAGCCCTCAGAAAATATTGTTTGTTTAGCTCGTAACTCTATACCTCTTTCAAAGTTAGGTCCCTCAGAACCATCCTTTAATCTTCCCATGTCACAAGTAGCTACACCTAATACCTTATTTTTTTCATCGAACAGTACTTCTGACGCAGCAAAGCCTGGATAAATTTCTACTTCAAGTTCTTCAGCCTGTTGAGCTAACCATTTCGTAAAATCGCTTAAACTAACTATGTAGTTACCCTTATTATGCATTTGTGGAGGAGTAGGTAGTTGATATGATTTAGTCCCTGTAAGATATAAAAATTTATCATCTTTTGCTTCAGTTTTTAATGGACTATTTTTTGATTTCCAGTCTGGTATAAGTTCGTCTAATGCCTTAGTTTCAATTACTGCACCAGATACGATGTGTGCCCCAACCTCTGATCCTTTTTCAATCACACAAACTGATAAATCCTTATTAGTTTCCTTAGTGAGTTGTTTTAATTTAATAGCAGCGCTCAATCCAGAAGGTCCAGCTCCTACCACAACAACGTCATATTCCATTATTTCTCTATTTGTCATTTACCTTCCTTGGATATTGTTTGAAAAAATTATATTGGTACTAGTAATTTTTACAATTTATTTTATATTATGTATTTAATGATTATTATATAAATTAAAAGGTTTAAGAATGAATCCTGATGTCGGCATTGTGTTATTAATTCTCTATCCAATCGTTCTAGTTGGTGCGATTATTTGGTTTGGGAAACACTCTGTATCCCCTGATTAATACTTTAATTATCTCTAAAATCAACAGATCTGCATGTTGCTTCAAATGGCATCGTTATACACTTATGTCTATTTTTAATTTCTCTAATAGGTTCAAAAACCTCCATTTCAATTGGTAATTGATCTGAGAAGCTCGTTTCTGTGTTTTCAAGCCAATTTAAGAATTCATTTAAAAATTTTTCATCTGGAACATTTTTATTTTTAAATAATTCAACAACTAATCCAGCTGAGGCCTCACATAGTGCACATCCTCTCACCACTGCTGAAATATCAATTATTTTATCTTCAATTAATTTTATTCTTACTTTTACTTCATCTCCGCACATTGGGTTACGCATTTCAAAAGATCGGTTAAAATCTTTCAAAGCAATAATCTTTTTATTTTTCGCCGCAAGACCTAATATTTTTTCTTGATAGATAGATAAATTGTTCAATTACTGATTAACCATTAATAATACTACGCTGGCTACTGCTATTGCATAAAATACATACAATAAAATATGAGTATTTTCATAGACATTCTCTTCAGGAACTCCGGCAGGTAAATCTTTTTTATTTTTTTTCATATTTCCCTCAATGTTTTATAAATTATAATATTTTTACATTTTAAAAGTAAATTTTCCACATAAAGATTAAGATCAATATAACTATAAAAAGTTGGACAACAATTAAAGTATCTTGACCAACTTCTCTATCAAAAACTTTATTTTTTATCATTGTATTAGCAAAAATATTTTTTATTGTCACAAATAAGTATTCAAGAAATTTATAAAATTTTTGATTTAAATTTTTCACAAGATCTAATAAAGGCAAACAAACTCCAGGTAACATTTTTCTATATATCCAATCACTATTTAAAATGGTTGAATTGATCTCAGAAGGATAGATTTTAAAATGCCATAAACATATAAATGCTAATGCAGAAAATCCCAAAAGCTGTATCTGTCCTACTATATGACTAAAGTCATAAGGTTGATAATGAATTTGATGGGGTAAAATATTGTAAAAGTAAGATGGTAAAATACCAATTAATATACAAAGAATTGAAGCAGAAATCATTGCTATTATCATATTCAAGGGAGCTTCTTTTGATTTAATTTTTCTTTCATTAGCAAAAAAAGCAAAGAAAGGAACTCTTATGCCCGAATATATTAATACACCAGCAGAAGAAAATAAAAGCATAAAGTATGCGAAAACTAGACCTTCCTTACCTAGAGCTGATAATATTAGAGTTTTTGTAACAAAACCACTGAATAAAGGAAAAGCAGACAGAGAAACAGAAGCTATAATTGTACATATAGCGGTGATTGGCATATATTTAAAGAGACCACCTAATTCAGAAGCTTTGCAAGTGCTTGTTCTATATAAAACTGCTCCCATACCCATAAAAAGTAACCCCTTATAAAGAATATGAACAATTGCATGAGCTACAGCTCCATTTATAGCTAATTCTGTACCAATTCCTATGGCAACAATCATAAAACCAAGTTGACTATTTAAACAATAAGTTAAAACTCTTCGCAAATCATTTTCAATAATTGAAAAGAACATCGGGAAAAATGTCATAATTACACCAATTAAAATTAGTATCTCAGTGCCGGCAAAAGATTTTGCAAAACAAAAAATAGCCAACTTTGTTGTAAATACAGAAAGCGCAACCGTACCTATCTCTGAAGCTTCTGGGTAAGAATCCTGTAGCCAACCATTTAATAGTGGAAAAGCAGCTTTTATTCCAAAAGCAATAAATATTAACTGACCATATAAGGAATTAATATCAAAATTTCTAAATTCTGCATTACCAGTTTCAGACATTAATAAAATTGCTCCTGCTAATAAAAACATTCCAGAACCAATTTGGACTATAAGATATCTGAAAGCTGCTCCATATGATCTTTTTGTTTTACCAGCAAAAATCAAAAACACTGAAGTAATTGCTGTTGCCTCCCACCACACAAATAAAGTAAACAAGTCACCAGCATGAACTGCAGCAATAGCTGCCCCACTATAACTCATGATTGCCATATGCTGGTTCCAGAGTTTTACGTGACTTCCATACATTACATTTAATACTGCGGCCACATGAAAGATGATTGCAAATGGTAGTGTTAATGGATCTGATTGAAATAATATGAACTCAAAATCCATTAGAGTAATTTTAGTATGTATACCAAATCCTAATGTTAAAGCATAAGCTGATGTTAGGATCAAAACCAACATATAAATCTGTCTTATAATATGCGGTAAAAAGGGGATTAATAATGCCCCAATTATCATTACGAAACCTGGAGGAAAATTATTCATCATAATAATCTTCATCCTTCATAAATAACGAACGTAAACTAATAGCGATTCCAAAAATAATTATACATGTTAAAAAACCAATAGCCGTTACCTCTGCAACGGGCATAACAGACATAGCATAGAACCATAAAGTAACACCAATAGAGTGAACAAATCCTCTTAAAATAAATTTTTTCATCAAAGGTTTATGTGGTCTGAATTTCGTAAGTGAAATCAATGAAGGGATTAATAGGATTGTCCCTATTGCATATCTTAAAAAAGCAGCCTGCGGAGCAGGAACTTCTCCTTCTAAATATCTAACTGTAGCTGTAACGCCTACAAACAAAATTGTAGTAATTATCATCCACAAAATACCAACTAAAGATTGATTCAAATCCAAATCCTTTATTTTATTTATCATGTTAATTAAATAATTAAGTTAAGTTTAACTAATTGTTTTAAGATTACATTCCTTGGTAATTAGGGCCACCTCCACCTTGAGGTGTTACCCAATTAATATTTTGAGTTGGGTCTTTGATATCACATGTTTTACAGTGAACACAATTTTGAGCGTTGATTTGTAGTTTTGGTTTATTATTATTTAAAACAATTTCATATACACCAGCTGGACAATATCTTGTCTCTGGATTGTCATATAATTCAAAATTAGTATTTATAGGTACTTCATTGTCTTTTAACTGCAAATGACAAGGTTGATTTTCTTCATGATTTGTTCCTGAAAAAGAAACATTTGTTAGTCTGTCAAAGCTTATAACATTATCAGGTTTGGGATAATTTATTTCTTTGTATTCATTTTTGTTACCTATACTTTCATGATCAGTTCCATGGTGATCAATCGTCCAAGGTGCATTTCCACGAAAAATATAAGTATCAATAGCACTATATAATATGGCTTTCCAGAAACCCCATTTAAAAGAAGGTCTAATGTTTCTTACTTTATATAATTCTGTCCATAACCAACTTTTCTTAATAGAGCTTTCGTACTCTAATATTTCGTCATTTTTATCTATGTTTTCAAATATTGATTGTGCAGCAATTATACCTGATTTCATTGCAAGATGGGTTCCTTTAATTTTTGGTACGTTAAGAAAACCTGCTTCACATCCGGTTAACATTCCACCAGGAAAAGTCAATTTTGGTAAAGACTGAACTCCACCTTCATTTAACGCTCTTGCACCGTAATTAATCCTTCTTCCACCCTCAATGAAGATAGAGAAGCAATAATTTTAGCTGATAAACTTGGTTATAGTGAAGCATATATAGGTGAACATTTATCAGATAAAGCTGAGAACATAACTTCCTGTATTGCCTTTATAGCCTCATTGGCTTATGAAACAAAGAACATACGTTTAGGTACGGGCACAGTAAATATACCTAATCTTCATCCAGTCCATATAGCCGGACAAGTAGCTATGATTGATAATATGCTAAATGGTAGATTTAATTTTGGAATATCTCCAGGAGGATTAATATCTGATGCCGAGTTATTTGGTAACTTGAAAAAAGATAGGTCAGCAATGTTCTTGGAGGGTATAAATACTATTTTAAAAATCTGGTCAACTGAAGCACCTTATAAAATTAAAGGTGATTATTGGGATGTTACTACTGAAAACACTCTTATAGAAGATATTGGTCAAGGATACATGACAAGGCCTCTTCAAAGACCTCATCCACCAATAATAGTAACTGCAGTTGCTCCATACTCAAAAGGTATTTCTGAAGCAGCAGCTAGGGGTTGGAAACCAATTAGTGCTGATATTATTATGCCTAATTGGGTAAAAACACATTGGGAAAAATATATAGAGGGATGTAAAAAAGGAAAATTGATACCTTCAAAGGATGACTGGAGAATTGCAAAAACAGTTTTTGTTGCTGAAGATCTAAAAAAAGCAAAAGAATATGCATTAGGTCCTAAAAGTCCTTATGTATTCTATTTTAAACAATTATTTAAGAAATTTGTTGCTTTAGGAAAGTTAGAATTGTTTAAATCTTATATGAACCAACCTGACAGTGAAATAACTTTAGAAAAAGTGTGCGAAGAATTAATTATCTGGGGTACTCCCGAAAAAGTTTTTGATGATATATCTTCATTTAGAAATAAAGTTGGGGACTTTGGTATGTTAATGTATGCAGGTGTTGATTGGCTTGATCCTTCATTAGCTAAAAAGTCCATGGCTTTAATGGCTGAGAAAGTAAATCCATATTTATAATTTTTAAACATTAAGTTAAAAGTTACATTTTAATTTATTACCAATTTGGAAATTATGTTCTCCAGCATTCATCTCGAGCACATATTTAACTTTTTGTTTACTTTTAATGTTTGTTTCATCAAATGCTTTGGCATTTTTATAAATTTCAATAATTTCACCGTGATTATTAAAAAAAAATAAATCTAAATTAAAGTGCGTATTTTTCATCCAAAAATTTCGAATTTGGCTATCCTTCCAAATAAACAACATTCCTGAACTAGGTCTCATATCCTCTCTATTCATTAATCCATAAGATCTTTTTTGTTCATTGTCAGCTAAGTCTAAAGACAATTCTTGAGGATTATTTTTATTCACGTTAATAAAACACACAATTTGTTTAAAGACTGGACGGTTACTTTCAGCCCATACAATTTCTGATAAAATAATTAGGAAAATTCCTAATAGTTTTGTTTTTATTTTTTTTAACATATTTTTTTGATCTTTAATATTTCATCTACAAGAGATAAAATTTCATCTCCTATTGGACAATTTTTGTATTCATCTCTCCAAGTACTTATCCATTTATGAGGAATCCCACTCTTAACTCTTCTATTATTCCAACTTAATGATTTAAGAAGATCATAACACTGTGCTTTCATCTCTTGATTTAAATATTCTTCTTTATTATTAATTAAAACCCAGTTTCCTGCCCAAGCCTTAGCTGTTAAGTATGGATTATAACCGCCACCACCCAATATTATCACATTTTCATTGAGAGACTGAACATCCCTTACCGCCTTCCAATATGCATTATTAGTCAAACTTATTCTTGATTGAGGGTCGCCATCAAGCATATCCGCTCCAGCTTGAATTATTAAAAGATCAGCTTTCTTTAATTTTATAAAAGGAATAATAACATTGCATACTACATAATCCATTTCATTATCATTAAAACTCTCGTTCACTGGAAAGTTAATTATATTGAAAAGTTTATTATCCTCAAATTTACCAGTTTTTGGCCATCTGTTTTTTTCATGAATTGATATAATTGAAACATTATCATTTTCAGAAAAAACATCTTGCACTCCATCACAATGATGAGCATCTAAATCTACATATACTATATTTTTAAAACCATTTTCTAAAGCTTTTAGAATTGCTAAAACGCAGTCATTTAGAAAGCAAAACCCGAAGGCTTGAGCTTTTCTTCCATGATGAGTTCCACCAGATATGTTTAATATTTTTTTCGCCTTTTTATCTGCTATCATTTCAACAGCTTTTATTGAGGCTTGAGCAGCTGTTGCAGGTCTTGAAAAAACCTCACTAAATATTGGATTGTTTCCAATGCCAATATTAAATTGCTTTTTAAGGTTGTCCGGGAGGTATTGATCTTCTTCCGCTTTTTTTAAGGCTTTCACGTAATCAATATCATGAAATTTAATTAACTCACTGATATCCGCAGGTGAATTTTTTATAATTTGATCTTCTTCTACCCATCCCATAAGCCTTATAAGCTCTACACTTGGCCAAACTCTATCCATATCAAGGGGATGACCTTTTTCATATCTAGAGCCTTTAAAAATGTCACTTGTAAATAAAAAATTCTGCATTCTTTTCTATTTGATATATATATAATGATATAAAATTATTTACTAAGGTTACAATGATTAGAGGAATATTAATTGCAACAACTATTTTTGTGATATGGGAAGTAAGTTGTTTATTTTTTGAGCTACCAGTTTTTATGCTCCCTCCTCCATCAAAAATATTTGTATCAATTTATGTTAACTGGAATGAACTCATAATTCACGCATCCTACACACTTATTGAAATTTTGGCTTCTATAGCAATTGGCTCTATAATTGGGATAACAACAGCTTTGATAATTTCTTCTTCCGTCACATTAAAAAGATGGATAATGCCAATATTACTCGCCAGCCAATCAATTCCAGTTTTTGCTTTAGCTCCATTATTAATTTTGTGGCTTGGATACGGAGTGATCAGTAAAATTGTAATTGGAGTTTTAATAGTTTTTTTCCCAATCACATCTAATTTCACAGATGCTTTAAATAAAGTTCCTCAAGAACTAATTGACGCCGGAAAAACATTAAACCTCACAAAAATTCAATTATTTTGGAAAATCAAAATACCTTCTTCTTTACCTGGATTATGTTCTGGACTTAGAGTAGCTGCTTGCTTTGCTCCAATTGGTGCAGTTGTAGGAGAATGGATTGGTGGAAGTACCGGACTGGGGTCATTTATGATATACAGTAATGCAAGATTGCAAACTGATAACATGTTTGCTGCTTTATTAATTCTAATTTTTATGACTATTACTATTTATAAAATTACAGATTATGTTCTAAGCCGATATGTATGGTGGAAATAAAATATAATTGATTTTTTTTATATTTGTAATAGAAATAAATTGCCAGGGGTGCGTGACATTCGTCTTGCTGAGAAATTAACCCTTATAACCTGATCTGGTTAAAACCAGCGGAGGGAGATGCAAATGAATAAAACATTTAAAATATTATTAAGTTTTTTGTTATTAACATTAACTTGGAATGTTAATGCTTCATCTCAAAAGTTAACCATAGGTCTTGATTGGTTTATTAATCCTGATCATGCTCCTCTAATAATTGCTAAAAAAAGAAATTTTTTTAAAAATCTTAACCTTGATGTTGAGATGATCGAGCCAGCTGATCCAAATGATCCTCCAAAATTAGTTGCAGCTGGCAAGTTAGACTTAGCAATTTCATATCAACCACAATTACACATACAAGTTGATCAAGGTTTACCGGTTGTAAGAGTTGGAACTTTAGTGAGTGTTCCATTAAATTCATTAGTTGTCTTAAAAGATGGGCCTATTAGAACAATTTCAGATCTCAAGGGAAAAAAAATAGGATTTTCAGTTGGTGGATTTGAAGAAGCTTTACTCTCTGGAATGCTTCAAAAGTATAACCTAAAGATGTCAGATGTAGATCTAGTGAATATTAACTTTTCATTATCGCCCTCTTTAATAGCAAAAAAAGTTGATGCAGTTATTGGTGCTTTTAGAAATTTTGAGCTCAATCAAATGGATATTGTCAACCATCCAGGTAGAGCCTTCTATCCCGAAGAGCACGGCGTACCATCTTATGAAGAACTAATATACATTGCAAATCAAAAAAATAAAAATAACCCACTTTTCGATAAATTTTTTAGTGCAATTCAAAAAGCAACTTTAACAATTATTAATGATCCAGTATCTACGTGGAAAGACTTTTCTTCATTTAGAAAAGGTTTAGATGATGAATTAAATAGAAGAGCTTATAAAGATACTATATCTAGGTTTTCTCTAAGGCCACAAGCACATGACATAAAAACCTATAAAAATTTTAGCAATTTTTTAAAAAGAAAAGGAATTATAAAAAAAATAACAAAAGTAGAAACTTTTGCCAAACCATAATACAACTAAAACTTTTATTGAAAACAACCCTAACATTAGTTAAAAATTAATAATAATTTAGTTTAGGTTTAAATTAATGAAATCATTAATCCTTTTTTTTATTCTACTTACACTATGGTTATTGATGTCAGGATACTACAATATCCTTTTAATTAGCTTAGGCATAATTTCATGCGCATTTTGTGTTTTTGTAGCTAAACGTGGAAAAATCATTGATGATGAGGGTCTGCCAATATTTTTTATGCCAAGACTTTTAAATTATCTTATTTGGTTATTTAAAGAAATATTGATGTCAAACTTAGCAACAGCGAAAGTTATTATAAACGGAAACGTTGAGCCAGAAACTTTTACTGTAAAAGCTTCTCAAGTTACTGATGTTGCAAAAGTAACATATGCTAACTCAATTACACTTACACCAGGAACAGTTACTACAAAAATGCAGAAAAATATTTTTGAGGTTCATGCTCTAAATTCTGATTTTGGTAATGATGTTCGCACTAATGAAATGGACAAAAAAGTAACTTGGTTAGAAGGTAAAAAATAATGTTTTTAGCTGGTTTAATTGCCTGTGCAATAACAGGAATTTTAATCTTGGTAAGAATTATTTTAGGGGAAACAACATTTGATAGAATTTTAGCAGTAAATAGTCTTGGAACAGTTATTGTTATTGGTATTTCTCTTCATGGTTTCTATTCTAACAGACCAGAATTTTTAGACATTGCTATTGTTTATGCTTTAATTAATTTTATTGGAACCGTTGCTGTTTTGAAACTTTTTAGTTCTGGCTCATTAGGAGGAGATAAGTAACAGTGGAACTGATATTAGATATTTTCACAGGCATTTGTTTTTTTATTGGTTCTCTGTCTATTATAATCGGTGCTTGTGGACTAATTAAGCTACCAGACGTATTTTCAAGAATTCATGCCGCTGGTATGATTGATACTGCAGGTACTGCCTTTTTTATTTTAGGAATGATTTTTCAAACTGGTTGGTCATTAATAACCGTTAAGTTGATATTAATTGGTGTGTTCATTTTTTTCACTAGTCCAGTAACTAGTCATGTAACTGCAAATTTAGCGAGACAAAAAAACATACTTCCAGTAGGAAAAAAGATTGGGAAAATTTTATGATTTCTGAATTATTAATTAATGCTTTTTTAGTTACAATTATGCTAAGTATTGCAATAGCTCTAATTAAAACTAGAACAGTTATATTTACAGTGATTTTGACAAGTGCTTATTCTCTTGTAGCAGCATTAATGTTTATAACATTAGACGCAGTTGATGTTGCATTTACAGAAGCATCAGTTGGCGCAGGAATCTCTACCATACTATTTTTAGCAGCTATGGCCTATTTGCCAAAAAAAGAGGAAGAGAGCATTAGTAGTGAATTTATTCCGGCACTTTCATGTATAATTCTTGGAGGAATATTAATTTGGTGTAGTTTTGATTTACCTGAAATTGGTCAGTTAACAGCTCCAATACACCAACATATTGCACCTGAATATATTAAAGGATCTAAAGAAAATATTGGTATTCCAAACATAGTTACTTCAGTATTGGCAAGTTATAGAGGTTACGATACTTTTGGTGAAACAATAGTTGTTTTTACTGCTGGAGTAGCGGTGCTTGCACTTCTTGAGAAGAAAAATCCAGCTAAAAAGAATAAATCTCAACCCAAACGAAAAATTAGAAAAAATGCATAATAATCCGATTTTGAGAATTTCTACCAAAATACTTTTTGCACCAATCATACTTTTTGGGCTTTATGTTCAATTTCACGGAGATTTTGGACCTGGAGGAGGATTTCAAGCTGGAGTAATTGTAGCTAGTGCATTTATTTTATATTCTCTTGTATTTGGCATTGAAGCAGGCAAAAAACTATTTCCATCAAACGTTAATTTAATTTTACTAGCTTTTGGTGGAATCCTCTATGGTGGCGTTGGTATAGTTTCAATGATATTAGGCGATGAGTTTTTAGCATACAATATACTTGGTTCTTCACCACAATCAGGTCAGCACACAGGTATTCTCTTAGTTGAATTTGGTGTTGGCTTAACAGTTTCAAACGTAATGATTGCACTTTTTAACGCTTTCTCTTCTTACGACAAAATAAAAGAGAAATAAAATGATTTCTTCAACAGTTGGAATTTGGAATTACTGGATAGTTTTTTGTCTAATGATGATAGGTTTGTTTCTTGTAATAGGCAGAAAAAATTTTTTAAAAAAAATTGTTGGACTTACTATTTTTCAAACATCTGTATTTTTACTCTATATAACTTTTGGAAAAATCAAAGGAGGCACACCTCCTATTTTAAATGAATCTATTAATACTATTTATTCAAACCCTCTTCCTCATGTATTGATACTTACAGCTATTGTTGTTGGTGTAGCAACAACAGCTTTGGGATTGTCTTTAGTGTTAAGAATTAACTCAGAATACGGCAGCATTGAAGAAGATGATGTATCTGCTCAAGATCTTGTAGATTATCACGATGATATTGAAACTGGCAAAAAATTGGATTTGAAGTTTAAGAAATGATAGACATTTTAATAAAAAATCTTCCAATTATTGTAGTTTTATGTCCATTGATGACTTCTTTATTAGTTGTACTTATTCCTAATATATTTTTTTCATGGGTTTTAACAACTTTAAGCACTTTTTTAACATTTTTATTTTCAATTTTATTATATCAAGAAATCCAAATTCATTCTCATATTTCTTATGCATTAGGCAAATGGATGCCCCCTATAGGAATAGAATATATTATTGATAAAGTAGCAATAATTCCTGTTATAATAATTTCTGGTATAAGTTTTATAGCAACTATCTTTGCTTATAAGATAATGCCTGAGGAAATAGAAAAGAAATCAATATCTAAAGTTTATAGTTTATGGCTTTTAGCTATAGCTGGTTTACTGGGTCTAGTAACTACGGGTGATGCATTCAACCTGTTTGTTTTTTTAGAAATATCATCTTTAGCCTCTGTTGCTTTAGTAGCAATGGGCGCTCATAAAGATAGACAGGCTTTGGTCGCCGCTTATAATTACCTTATCATAGGTGCAGTTGGAGCAACGCTATATGTAATAGGTGTAGGATTATTATACGGGATTACTGGAACTTTGAATATGGCAGATCTAACAAATAGAATTTCTGATCTCAATAACAACAGAGCATTAATTGCAGGTTTTGGTTTTATGATAATCGGGATTATGGTTAAAGCTGCTGTTTTCCCATTACATATTTGGTTACCACGAGCATATGCTTATGCTCCATCTGCAGTATCCGTATTACTAGCAGCAACAGCTACAAAGGCTTCTTTATACATATTAGCTCGCATATTATTTTCTATTTTTGAAAATTCAGAAAATTTAATAAACAACACTTTATTGTTTGTTATACTTCCTCTTTCACTTTTAGCCATGTTTGCTGGCACAATTATGGCAATATATGAGAAAGATATTAAAAGGCTACTAGCTCATTCTTCAGTTGCTCAAATAGGGTATATTACTCTAGCTTTTGCTATTGGAACAAAAGCGAGTATGGCAGCTGGTTTTATACATATGTTCAATCATGCGATAATTAAAGGTGGTTTATTCATAGCTATAACTTCAATTGGTTTTTACATTAAAAAAAGAGTTACTATAAATAACCTATCTGGTCTTGGTAGAGAAATGCCTATCACTTTTTTTTGTTTTGTCATTTGCTCATTAAGCCTGGCAGGCCTTCCACTTACAGCTGGATTTATTTCTAAATTATATTTAATCAAAGCATCTATAAGCTCAGATGATATATGGATAGCAATACTCATATTAATTAGTTCAGCATTATCAGTTGTTTATTTGTGGAAAATAATAGAAGTCATGTGGATGCATGATGGAAGAAAAATTGCAATAAAAGAAAACCCAACTATTTACGTATCACTTATTATTATAACTTTTTTAAATATTTATTTTGGTTTAGATGCCTCGTTGGTTGTAAACGGAAGTTTTGATGCCGCTGATAAATTAATTGGGGATCTTAAATGATAACAATTGAAAATTTTATATTAATCACAATTTTATCGCCTCTAATAGTTTGTGTTTTAACCCCATTCATTTCAAAAAATATAATTTTGAGAGATTGCTTGGGACCAATTGGCGGTGTGATTAGTTCTTGGGGTGCATTTAATATTATTAGTTCAGCACTTAATAATCAAAATACCACTTTAGAAATTGTTAAAATTACTGAGGGAGTGTCAATTGGTTTTGAAATCACTCCCTTAGGAGCTATCTTTGGACTAGTTGCATCATTTTTATGGATTTTTGCGGCTATCTATTCAGTTGGCGATATGAGAGGTAATAAAGAAAAAAATCAAACAAGATTTTATTCATTTTATGCAATGGCTGTTCATGCTGCTTTATGTATAGCTTATTCAGGTGATTTACTAACTTTATTCATTTTTTATGAAGTTCTTACATTTTCTACATATCCTCTAGTTGCTCATAAGCAAAATGAAAAGGCTCAAAAAGCAGGTAGATTATATTTATCTATATTGGTTGGATCTTCTGTTATATTACTTCTTCCAGGAATTATTTGGGTTTGGGTAGCTACAGGTTCACTGGAAATATCCCAAAATGGCGTATTAGACGGTAAAATAGATGAGGCTTATGCTCCACTATTGTTAGTAATGTTTGTTTTTGGAATTGGAAAGGCGGCACTAATACCAATTCATACGTGGCTTCCTGCTGCCATGGTTGCTCCAACACCCGTGTCTGCCCTCCTGCATGCTGTCGCAGTTGTGAAAGCTGGTGTTTTTACAATGTTAATAGTGCTGACAAATGTTTTTGGGATAGATTTTTTAGCCAAAACAGGTGCATCAGAATGGTTAATTTGGTTAGCATCATTTACTCTTCTGGCCACCAGTATAATAGCTATATATAAAGATGATATAAAAGCTAGACTGGCATACTCTACAATTAGTCAACTATCTTATATTACTTTAGGTGGAGCTTTAGCTACTTCAATGGCAACACAAGGAGCTGCTTTACATATAATTACACACGCTACTGGTAAAATCACTTTGTTTTTTGTAGCAGGAGCTTTGTATGTTGGATCAAAAATTACAAAAGTTTCAGAACTAAATGGTTATGGCAAAGGTAACCCTCTAATTTTTCTTGCTTTTTTTATTGGTTCACTTTCCATAATTGGAATTCCTCCAATGGCAGGTTCTTGGAGCAAATTCTTTTTAATGTTAGGTGCTGCCGAAAGTGGTTATGTGGTTGTCATAGGTGTTTTTTGTATATCTACAATGCTAAATGCATTTTATTTACTTGAGATCCCAGCAAGAGCGTTTTTTTTAAAAAATGAAAGGGAAATTAATTTTAAGATACCAAAACTTATTTTAATACCAACTCTAATAACTTCTTTTATAACTATTTTATTATTCTTTTTTATAGAGCCATTTCAAAACCTAACCTTTATGATAGTGAGCAAGATATGAAATATTTAATAAATAAAATTGGTAAGATAAACGCTTCAGTGCTCTTTGTCTGCATTATATTTCTAATTTTAGAATTAATTGGACATAGGCATGGGGAAACTTCTATAGAAGATATATTATTCTTTCCAGCAATTTTTGGCTTTTTATCATGTATAATTATTTTTGGAATCGCTATTAGTTTACGTTCGTTATTTATGAAGGATGAAGATTATTATGATGAATAATTTTCCTCCAGGTTTCGTAATGATAATTGGGGCATTATTAATCCCCTTTTTACCGCATATTATAAGACAGATTTATATGTTGGTTTTGATCCTAACATCAGCTTATGCTTTAACATTAGGATTTGGTATACATACTAAAATTACTCTAATGGATTTTGAGTTCATATTATTTCAATCAGATCCATTAACACTACCATTTGCAATCATCTTTCATGTGGCCGCAGTATTAAATGTAATGTATGGAAGTCACGTAAAACTCTGGAACCAGCATATGGCAATCATGAGTTATAGTGGGGCAGCTATTGCTGCAGTTCATGCTGGTGACTTGTTTACTTTATTTGTGTGGTGGGAGGCAACAGCAATTACTTCAGTGTTTTTGATTTTTGCTGGTAAAACAAAAAGATCATATGGAGCAGCTTTCAGATATCTTATAGTCCAAATTGGTTCTGGAATGTTTTTATTAGCAGGAGCAATTTTATTAATGTCTGAAACTGGTAATGCAGAATTTAGAAATTTTGATATTAATTCCTTATATGGTCAGTTAATATTTATTGCTTTTGGAATAAAAGCTGCTTTTCCACTATTAAATGGTTGGCTACAGGATTCTTACCCAGAAGCTTCAGAGATAGGTACGGTTGCGCTTTCTGTATTTACAACAAAGTTGGCTATTTTTTGTTTTGCAAAATCTTTTGCCGGCACTGAGATACTAATTTTAATTGGTGTAATTATGACATTTTTCCCGATGTTCTTTTCAATTATTGAAAATGATTTGCGAAGAGTTTTAACTTATTGTTTAAATAGTCAACTTGGTTTTATGATTGTTGCCATAGGAATTGGTACAGAATTAGCTATAAATGGAGCTGTAGCTCATGCAATTGTTCATATTCTTTATAAGGGGTTACTTTTTATGGGTATGGGAGCAGTTTTATATAGAACAAGCACTTGCAAAGCTTCTGAATTAGGTGGTCTCTTTAAATATATGCCAATCACCGCTATATGTACAATTATAGCTTCTGTTTCTCTGTCTGCTTTTCCTTTATTCAGTGGTTTTGTTACAAAAACTCTAATATTATCAGCTCTAGGTAAGGAAGGTCTAGTTTTCGCATACTTTATGCTTTTATTTTCTTCTGCTGGTGTATTAATATATTCGGGCATAAGAGTTCCTTTCTTTGCTTTTTTTGCTAATGAAAGAAAAATTAAATCAAAAGAAGCTCCCTTGAATATGATAATAGCAATGATTTCTGCTTCAATTCTTTGTATATTAATTGGTATTTTACCATCTTACTTTTACAATATTTTACCCCATCAAATTCATTATCAACCTTATGACTTTAGTCATATAGTAGGACAGATACAGCTTTTGGGATTTTCTGCATTAGCATTTATATGTTTATGGCATTTTAAAATCTATCCTTCTGAGATCAATTCAACCATTTTAAATAGTGATTGGATATATAGAAAAATGTTACCTGGAGTTTGTTTGCCTTTATTAGATCTTGTGAAAAATTTAAATCAAAAATTTTATAAATTTCTTGAATACTTATTTGTGACAATAAAAAATATTTTTGCTAATACAATGATAAAAAATAAAGTTTTTGATAGAGAAGTTGGTCAAGATACTTTAATTGTTGTCCAACTTTTTATAGTTATATTGATCTTAATCTTTATGTGGAAAATTTACTTTTAAAATGTAAAAATATTATAATTTATAAAACATTGAGGGAAATATGAAAAAAAATAAAAAAGATTTACCTGCCGGAGTTCCTGAAGAGAATGTCTATGAAAATACTCATATTTTATTGTATGTATTTTATGCAATAGCAGTAGCCAGCGTAGTATTATTAATGGTTAATCAGTAATTGAACAATTTATCTATCTATCAAGAAAAAATATTAGGTCTTGCGGCGAAAAATAAAAAGATTATTGCTTTGAAAGATTTTAACCGATCTTTTGAAATGCGTAACCCAATGTGCGGAGATGAAGTAAAAGTAAGAATAAAATTAATTGAAGATAAAATAATTGATATTTCAGCAGTGGTGAGAGGATGTGCACTATGTGAGGCCTCAGCTGGATTAGTTGTTGAATTATTTAAAAATAAAAATGTTCCAGATGAAAAATTTTTAAATGAATTCTTAAATTGGCTTGAAAACACAGAAACGAGCTTCTCAGATCAATTACCAATTGAAATGGAGGTTTTTGAACCTATTAGAGAAATTAAAAATAGACATAAGTGTATAACGATGCCATTTGAAGCAACATGCAGATCTGTTGATTTTAGAGATAATTAAAGTATTAATCAGGGGATACAGAGTGTTTCCCAAACCAAATAATCGCACCAACTAGAACGATTGGATAGAGAATTAATAACACAATGCCGACATCAGGATTCATTCTTAAACCTTTTAATTTATATAATAATCATTAAATACATAATATAAAATAAATTGTAAAAATTACTAGTACCAATATAATTTTTTCAAACAATATCCAAGGAAGGTAAATGACAAATAGAGAAATAATGGAATATGACGTTGTTGTGGTAGGAGCTGGACCTTCTGGATTGAGCGCTGCTATTAAATTAAAACAACTCACTAAGGAAACTAATAAGGATTTATCAGTTTGTGTGATTGAAAAAGGATCAGAGGTTGGGGCACACATCGTATCTGGTGCAGTAATTGAAACTAAGGCATTAGACGAACTTATACCAGACTGGAAATCAAAAAATAGTCCATTAAAAACTGAAGCAAAAGATGATAAATTTTTATATCTTACAGGGACTAAATCATATCAACTACCTACTCCTCCACAAATGCATAATAAGGGTAACTACATAGTTAGTTTAAGCGATTTTACGAAATGGTTAGCTCAACAGGCTGAAGAACTTGAAGTAGAAATTTATCCAGGCTTTGCTGCGTCAGAAGTACTGTTCGATGAAAAAAATAAGGTATTAGGTGTAGCTACTTGTGACATGGGAAGATTAAAGGATGGTTCTGAGGGACCTAACTTTGAAAGAGGTATAGAGTTACGAGCTAAACAAACAATATTTTCTGAGGGCTGTAGAGGTCATCTAGGGAAAATATTAATGGAAAAATATAATCTTAATTCAGATAACTCTCCACAAACTTACGGTATTGGGATTAAAGAATTATGGGAAGTAAATCCTGACAATAGCAAACCAGGAAGTATAATGCACACTACAGGATGGCCTCTAGATAATGACACTTACGGTGGATCTTTTTTATATCATTTAGATAATAATAAAATATCAATAGGTTTCGTAGTAGGTTTGGATTATAAAAATCCTTATTTATCTCCCTATCTTGAATTTCAACGCTTCAAACATCATCCAGCAATAATGAAATTACTTGAGGGTGGAAGAAGGATTAATTACGGTGCAAGAGCGTTAAATGAAGGTGGAGTTCAGTCTTTACCAAAATTGACTTTTCCTGGTGGAATGTTAACCGGATGTGAAGCAGGTTTTCTTAACGTACCAAAAATTAAAGGAACCCATCTTGCAATGAAATCAGGTATAATTGCTGCACAATCAATATTTGAAAACATAGATAAAAATGACGAAATATTAGAGTACGAAAGCTCTATTAAGAAAAGTTGGTTATGGACAGAATTATATAAAGTAAGAAACATTAGACCTTCTTTTAAATGGGGTTTCTGGAAAGCCATATTATATAGTGCTATTGATACTTATATTTTTCGTGGAAATGCACCTTGGACGATTGATCACCATGGAACTGATCATGAAAGTATAGGTAACAAAAATGAATACAAAGAAATAAATTATCCCAAACCTGATAATGTTATAAGCTTTGACAGACTAACAAATGTTTCTTTTTCAGGAACAAATCATGAAGAAAATCAACCTTGTCATTTGCAGTTAAAAGACAATGAAGTACCTATAAATACTAATTTTGAATTATATGACAATCCAGAGACAAGATATTGTCCAGCTGGTGTATATGAAATTGTTTTAAATAATAATAAACCAAAACTACAAATCAACGCTCAAAATTGTGTTCACTGTAAAACATGTGATATCAAAGACCCAACTCAAAATATTAATTGGGTAACACCTCAAGGTGGAGGTGGCCCTAATTACCAAGGAATGTAATCTTAAAACAATTAGTTAAACTTAACTTAATTATTTAATTAACATGATAAATAAAATAAAGGATTTGGATTTGAATCAATCTTTAGTTGGTATTTTGTGGATGATAATTACTACAATTTTGTTTGTAGGCGTTACAGCTACAGTTAGATATTTAGAAGGAGAAGTTCCTGCTCCGCAGGCTGCTTTTTTAAGATATGCAATAGGGACAATCCTATTAATCCCTTCATTGATTTCACTTACGAAATTCAGACCACATAAACCTTTGATGAAAAAATTTATTTTAAGAGGATTTGTTCACTCTATTGGTGTTACTTTATGGTTCTATGCTA
>CACHVW010000027.1 GCA_902583415.1 uncultured SAR116 cluster alpha proteobacterium
TAATTGTTAAGTTTTTGTTTATTGTATTTTAGGCATATTACACTTTAAAAAGGATTAAAACCATGAATGACCAAAGCTCTGACCAAAGCTTTCTTTCTGGTGCCAATGCTGCATTCATAAATGATTTGTACAAAGAATGGAAAGAAAACTCAAATTCAGTTCCAAAGGAATGGGATTTATGGTTTAAAACAAACGCAGACGATAAATTATTAGATGAAGGACCAAGTTGGGCTAGAAAAAATAGTAAGGTCATTGGAGCTGTTGATACTGTTGAGAGTGTAAAAGCAGTTGCACGAGGAATAGCGGGAAAAGGCAATTTGTCTGCTACAGATTTGAGAGCGGCAACAACTGACTCTATAAGAGCTATTATGCTTATTAGAGCATATAGGATAAATGGACATCTTTTAGCTAAATTAGATCCCCTCAATTTACAAGAACAGGACATTCATCCAGAACTAGACCCGAAAACTTATGGATTTACTGATGATGACTGGGATAGACCTATATTTATAGACTACGTCCTAGGTATGGAGTCAGCCACGCTCAGACAAATTATGGAAATAGTTAAAGAAACTTATTGTGGTTCCATAGGAATTGAGTTTATGCATGTTCAAGATCCAGCTCAGAAAGGATGGATACAAGAAAGAATTGAGTCTATTCGTAATGCTACAGAATTCACCAAAAGAGGTAAAAAGGCTATATACGAACGTTTAGTTGGAGCAGAAACATTTGAACAATTTCTTCATAAAAAATATGCTGGGACTAAAAGATTTGGACTAGATGGGTCGGAATCAGTGGTGCCAGCAATAGAGCAAATATTGAAACGTGGTAGCCAGTTAGGAATGAAGGAAGTTGTCATAGCGATGGCTCACAGAGGAAGGCTCAACCTATTATACAATATTTTAAACAAACCTTTTCGAGCAATAATTTCTGAATTTTTAGGTAACCAAGCAAATCCAGAAGATGCTGGAGGTTCTGGAGACGTTAAGTACCACATGGGAGCTTCAGCTGACAGAGAGTTTGATGGAAAGACAGTTCACTTATCTTTGCAAGCTAATCCTTCACATCTAGAGGTTGTTGCACCAGTTGTAATAGGTAGAGTTAGAGCAAAACAAAACCAACATAATGATACTAATGATAGATTGTCTGTATTAGGAATTGTTCTTCACGGTGATGCTGCTTTTGCAGGTCAGGGTATAGTCGCTGAAACTTTTGATTTCTCAGGTCTTAGAGGTTACAGGACTGGCGGAACAATACATATAGTGGTGAATAATCAAATTGGTTTCACTACCAGCCCAAATTATTCTCGCTCTAGTCCTTATTGTACTGACGTCGCTAAAATGGTAATGGCCCCTATAATTCATATCAACGGAGACGACCCAGAGGCTGTGGTTCATGCCTCCAGAATTGCAACTGAATTCAGGCAAAAATTTGCATGTGACGTAGTGCTAGATATTATAAGTTATCGACGTTATGGTCACAATGAGGGTGATGAGCCGGCATTTACTCAACCAGTAATGTATAAAACAATAGGCTCTCATGATAGCATTAGTAAAATTTATGCTCAAAAGCTAATTAATCAGGGAATAATAACTCAAAAGGAAGCTAAGGACGAAGTTGATAACCACAATAAGTTTTTAGAAAAAGAATTTATAGCTGGCTCAAGTTACAAACCAAATAAAGCTGACTGGTTAGAAGGACAATGGTCCAATCTAAGGTCTGCGCATGGTGACGCAAGAAGAGGGGAAACTTCTGTTTCAACAGAAATGCTAAAAGAAGTTGGTAAGGCAATTACCACTGTTCCTGAAGGCTTTCAAATCAATAAAAAATTATCAAGAGTTGTTGATGCTCGAAAAAAAGCCATCGAAAGTGGAGAAGGAATTGACTGGTCTACTGCAGAGCACCTTGCGTTTGGCTCATTGCTTTTAGAGGGTCATCCAGTAAGATTGTCTGGTCAGGACAGTGGTAGAGGAACTTTTTCTCAAAGACATTCTGTTTTCATAGACCAAATTTCTGAAAATAGATACATTCCCTTAAATAATATAAAAGATAAACAAGAAACATTTGAAGTAATTGATTCACCATTGTCAGAAGCTTCCGTACTTGGGTTCGAATATGGTTATTCTTTGACTGAACCGACAGCTTTAGTCATGTGGGAGGCACAATTTGGAGACTTTGCTAACGGTGCTCAAGTCATAGTTGACCAATTTATTTCAAGTGGTGAGGCAAAATGGTTAAGAATGTCAGGCTTGGTTATGCTTTTGCCACATGGTTATGAAGGTCAAGGACCAGAGCATTCATCAGCCAGATTAGAAAGATATTTACAGTTATGTGGTGAAGATAATATGCAGGTGTTGAATTGCAGCACACCTGCAAACTATTTTCATGCATTGCGAAGGCAACTTAAACGAGATTTTCGAAAACCTCTGATAATTATGACTCCTAAGAGTTTACTTAGACATAAAATGTGCGTATCTAGTCTGTCAGATATGGCAGAACAAACTGCTTTTAGAAGAGTCATTAGAGATCCAAATGTAAGTCTTAAGGATAGTGAAATAAAAAGAGTAGTAATTTGTTCAGGTAAGGTATTTTATAATTTATTAGAAGAAAGAGAAAAAAGAAAAATTAATAATATTCGAATACTAAGACTTGAACAAATATATCCTTTCCCTTCGAAAACATTAAGAGAAATGTTGTCAAAAACACCAAATGCTGAAGTCGTTTGGTGTCAGGAAGAGCCAAAGAACATGGGTGCATGGTTTTTTGTTGATAGAAGAATAGAGCAAGTGTTAGTTGATATTAAATCTAAGTTAACAAGACCAACTTACGCAGGTAGATTAGAAGCCGCTTCTCCAGCAACTGGTTCCTTTTCTAGACACAACAAAGAGCAAAATGATTTAGTAAATGATGCTCTAGAATTGACCACAAAGAAAGCTAGCAGACATGCAGCAGAGTAGATGATTTAATGAATAATAAAAATAAAATTATTCAAAAGCTTGCAATGCCATCTGCCGCAAAGCTTATAGAAGAAAAAAAAATAGATATAAATACTGTGGTTGGTACGGGTGTTGATGGAAGAGTAACAAAAGGGGATGTTCTTCTTCACTTAAACTTAATTAAAAATAATAAATTAGAAGAAGAAACTTCTAAATCCCAGAAAAATATTCTTAAAGGAAAGGAAAATGGTATGGATGTCATAGTACCAGTTTTAGGAGAATCTGTTGTAGAGGCAACTGTTTCCAAATGGATAAAGAAAAAAGGCGAATATGTTGAAGTTGACGATCCAATTGTAGAATTAGAAACAGATAAGGTAACCCTAGAAGTTCCTGCTTCTATCACGGGGATATTAGAAAATACTGTTGTTTCTGAGGGAGACACAGTAGAAGTTGGAGCTTTATTAGGGACAATAATTGCTGGAGAAAAACAAGATAAAAAGGAAGAAGTTTCTGAAGAAGTAGAAGTTAAAGAAGTAGAAAAAGAAAAACCAATTACAAAAAAACTTGAAGTTAAATCTAATAATCAAGTAACAGAAAACAGTCGAAATGAAGATAATGTTAGTCTTGAAGAAAGAATTCCGATGTCTCGTCTTCGTCAAGCTATAGCAAGGAGATTAAAAGAAGCTCAAAATACTGCAGCCATGTTAACAACTTACAATGAAGTTGATATGTCAGCGCTAATGGAGATGCGTAAGAATTACCAAGAAAGTTTTGAAAAGAAGAATGGTGTAAGACTTGGTTATATGAGCTTTTTTGTTAAAGCATCCATAGACGCTTTGAGTGAATTTCCAGCTGTGAATGCTGAAATAGATGGCAATGATATTATTTATAAGAATTATTATAACATAGGTGTTGCTGTTGGAACATCCCAGGGTTTAGTTGTTCCTGTTCTAAAAAATGCAGATAAAATGTCTTTTGGTGAAACTGAAGCAACAATTGCTGAATTTGGTAAAAGAGCAAAAGAAGGTAATTTAGCAATGTCTGACATGGCAGGTGGAACTTTTACTATCTCAAATGGTGGTGTTTATGGATCATTGATGTCTTCACCAATTTTGAATCCACCTCAATCTGGTATTTTAGGGATGCACAAAATTCAAAAAAGACCAGTTGCAATAGGTGATAATATTGAGATAAGACCAATGATGTATCTCGCGCTTTCATATGATCATAGAATAATTGATGGTCGTGAAGCAGTTTCTTTTTTAGTTAGGATTAAAGAAACAATAGAAGATCCTAGACGTCTTGTAGTAGGCGCATAGTTTAAAGTTGAAGGTGTTTAATGTCTGATAAAAAATTTGATCTTGTTGTAATTGGCTCAGGCCCTGGAGGTTATGTTGCTGCTATTGTCGCTGCTCAAAAAGGTATGAGAGTTGCCTGTATTGAAAAACGAAAAACTTTAGGTGGAACATGTTTGAATGTTGGATGTATTCCATCTAAGGCATTATTACATGCTTCAGAACAATATGAAAATTCAATTAAATCTAATGGTAATGAAGAATGGGGTATTAGATATAAAGAAGTAAACCTTGACCTGTCAAAATTACTTAAAAAGAAATTGGGGATTGTGGACGAGCTAACAAAAGGAATAGATTTCCTGTTTAAAAAAAATAAAGTTACTAAATATATTGGTGCTGCAAAAATCTTATCTCCCAATGAAATTGAAATTATGAATAATGAAAAAGCTGAAATAATTAATGCAGATAAAATTATTATTGCCACTGGATCTGAATCTACAAATCTTCCAAATATAAATGTAGATGAGAAAAAAATTGTAACATCAACTGGTGCTTTAGAATTGGATAAGGTTCCAGAGAAGATGATAGTCATTGGTGCTGGAATAATTGGACTTGAAATGGGTACTGTCTGGAGAAGACTTGGTGCGGAAGTCGAGGTAGTAGAATATCTTCCTAGAATTTTACCAGGTATTGATGATGAAATAGCCCAAAATTTTATGAAAATACTTCAAAAACAAGGTGTAAAATTTAAATTATCTCATTCTGTTGAAAAAGCACAAATCATTAATGATAAAGTATTGCTCTCCGTTAAAGATTTTAATAATAACACTCATAATGAATTAGAAGCAGATGTAGCGTTGGTATCTGTTGGAAGAAAACCAAATACTAATGGATTGGGTTTAGAAAAATTAAATTTGAAAATAGACAAGCATGGATTTATAGAAACAAATGAAAATTTTCAAACTTCAATATCAAATATTTATGCAATTGGTGATGTGATTAAGGGACCAATGTTAGCTCATAAAGCTGAAGAAGATGGTGTGGCAGCTGTAGAGATAATAAATGGGGAAGCAGGTCACGTTGATTATAATCTTGTACCAGGTATCATATATACTTCACCTGAAGTGGCTGTTATTGGCAAAACAGAAGAAGAATTGAAAGCAGAAGGTATTGCTTACAATAAAGGAACATTCCCTCTAATGGCCAATAGTAGAGCTAAAGCTATTAGCCATACGGATGGTATGGTAAAGATCCTATCAGATAAATCTACAGATAAGATACTAGGGGCTCATATGATTGGCCACGAGGCAGGAACTGTAATACACGAGTTATCTATTGCAATGGGCTTTGGTGCCTCATCTGAGGATGTAGCTAGAATTTGTCATGGTCATCCTACGGTAAATGAAGCAATCAAAGAAGCGGCTTTAGCAACCTACTCTAAAGCAATACATTTTTAATTTGCGCCCATTTTACTATAAAAAACCAATAATATTACCCCAAGGATAATAAGGCCTAGACCTAAAATAGCTAATAAATCAGGTATTTCTTTATATTTCAATGCGCCTAAAATTGTTATTGCAGAAATTCCAATAGCTGCCCAAATTGAATATGCTATAGCAATAGGAATGGTTTTCATAGCAAGCATCATAAAATAAAAAGCTGTTGCAAAACCTAATACAACATAGGTGGTAGGTAATAACTCTGTGAAATTATTGGTACTTTTAAGATGAGTGGTGCCAATTACTTCGCCAATAATTGCTATTAAAAGATAAAAATATCCCATGTGTATTCCTTCATTTAGTTTTGTTTATACTATTTGACTTTTTCAAATACAATATGAGATAATTAAAATTTACGGTTTTATATAATGGACGAAATCAAACTAACAGAAAATCATTTATCGAATGATAATTATCTTGAAGAACGAAAAGACTTGGCCGCTGCATTTAGATGGGCAGAAAGAAGTAATTTGCATGAAGCAGTAGCTAATCACTTCAGTCTTGCAGTAAATCCAGAAGGTACTCAATTTTTAATGAATCCAAATATGTGGCATTTTTCAAGGATAAAGGCTTCTGATTTACTATTATTAAATGTTGATGATAAGTCAGTTCTTTCAAGAGATAATCCACCAGATGCAACAGCATGGGGATTACATGGAGCTATTCATAAACTATGTCCACACGCAAAATGCATAATGCATGTTCACTCTGTTTATGCAACGACTTTAGCTTCTATTGATGAATGTATTTTACCTCCAATTAATCAAGTTTCATCTATGTTTTTCAACAGACAAGTAGTGGACAAAAACTATGGAGGATTGGCTTTTGAAGAGGAGGGTAAAAGATGCGCAGATTTACTTTCCGACCCAAAAAAACATACCTTTATAATGGGAAATCATGGAATATTAATGTTTGGGCAAAATGTTGCTGAAACTTTCAATAGACTATTTTATTTTGAAAGAGCAGCTAAAATATATGTACAAGCTCTTCAAACTGGAAAAACACTAAGCATATTAGATAACGATGTTGCTGAGAAAACTGCTCAGGAATTAGAAAATGAAGAATATCCCAATCCTGCGGGAACTGCTTTTTTAAGAGAAATAAAACTTATTCTTGATCAAGAAAAGTCTGATTATTCTCAATAATAAACTAAATTAAGAATAGTATTTTTAAACTTATTTACGATTATTTATACAAGTAAATTCAAAGACTTTTAATAAACTTAAAAATATAAATTTTACTCTTGAAAAACTAGTTTTAATTACTAATTTACAATATAAATCAATAAAAATTAAGGTAATTTCTATGACTAATATGAACAACAAATTTGAAGCTGATACCGGGAAAATTTTAGATATAGTTATTAATTCATTATACTCAGAAAGAGAAATATTTTTGCGTGAGTTGATTTCAAACGCTTCAGATGCGCTAGATAAAAGAAAATATCTTGGTTTAACAGATAAAAAAATTGCTAGTTCATCAGAAACCCCAGAAGTAATAATAGAAGTGGATAATAAAGAAAAAACTCTAACTATTTCTGATAATGGTATAGGTATGAATGAGGAAGACCTGAAGTCATCATTAGGAACAATAGCAAGGTCAGGAACAAAAGCTTTTTTAGAACAAATTTCAAAAAGCAATAAAGATAAAAAAACTGACATGTCAATGATTGGTCAATTTGGTGTAGGTTTTTATGCTTCATTTATGGTAGCTGACGACGTAGAAGTAATATCCAAGAAAGCAGGTGACAGCCAAGCGTGGAAGTGGTCTTCAGATGGTAAAACAGGTTTTAATTTGGTTAAAGCTGACAAAGATAATTTTGGAACATCGATTTTATTAAAACTTAAAAAAGATGCAAAAGAGTTTCTGGAAGAAACTAGACTTCAATTTATTGTAAGGAAGTATTCGGATCATATTTCTTATCCTGTAAAATTAAACCAAAAAGATAAAAAAGACTCTGAAATTAAAACATTAAATGAAGCGTCTGCCCTTTGGACTCGTCCTGCTAAAGAAATCAAAGATGAACAATATCAAGAATTTTTCTCTCATATAGGTGCGGGCTTTGGAAAGCCACTCTTAACAATGCATAATAATACGGAAGGAACAATTAGTTATACTAATCTTATATGTATACCATCTACTAGACCTTTTGATTTATTTAATCCTGATAGAAAATCATCTTTGAAATTATATATTAATAGAGTTTTCATAACTGATAAATGCGATGCATTGATACCTAGTTATCTAAGATTTATAAAAGGACTTGTTGATACACAAGACATAGATTTGAATGTTAGTAGAGAAATGCTTCAAAATAATCCTGCTGTTGCAAAAATTAGCAAATCGTTAGTTGGTAAAATTCTAAGAGAGCTTAAAAAAGTTAGTGAAAAAGATTTGGATGGTTATAAGAACTTCTGGAAAGAATATGGAGCCGTTCTTAAAGAAGGTTTATATGAGGATGCTGAAAGAAAAGAAACATTGTTAGATTTATGTAGGTTTTCCACTAACGAAAATGAAGACCCAATATCTTTATCACAATATTTAGAAAAAATGCCTGATACACAAAAAGAAATTTATTACATTTCAGCTGAAACAAGCGCTCAAGCATTAGCTAGTCCACATTTAGAAGGTTTTAAATCAAAAAACATACCAGTGCTAATAATGACAGATGCAATAGATCAATTTTGGTTACCAATGGTTGGATCTTTTAAAGAAAAGAAGTTTACATCAATCACCCAAGGCAAAATAAATTTAGATGAATTAGACTCAAAAAATAAAGATAAAAAAAATAAATCTAATGATGATAAAGATAAACAAGACAAGGAGTATGTAGATTTAATCGCTCAACTAAAAGTTGTTTTGGGAGATCAAGTCAAAGACATAAGGTTATCCTCTAAATTGACAGATAGTCCGGTATGTCTAGTAGCAGACGAGGGTGATATGGATATAGCCATGGAACAATTAATGGCTCAAAGAGACTCTAACTATAAAGGAGCCCCGAGAATATTAGAAATTAATGGAGATCATTCTTTAATTAAAAATATGAAATCACTATTAAGTAAAAAAGAAAGTAATGATTTAGTAAGTGATGCTGGAACGCTTTTATTTGAACAAGCAAGACTAATGGAAGGCAAGATGCCAGCTGACCCTGCACAATTTAGTAAGATAATGAACCAATTTTTATTAAAGGCCATACCTAACTAATGGAATAATTTAGCTTTTCCTTATTAAAAAATAAAAGCCAGTTGCAATAAGACATATTAAACCAAGATATACGTTTATTCGAAGGGTTTGGTCAACTGGGATTAGTGTTATTATCCATGACAAGTTAATCAATCCGAGTGGGGCTGTTCCAATACAAGTTACCAATATACCAAAGTTATTACCCTTAGATGTTGTAGAGGCCTGATATACTAATGCGCCTTGCATTGTGCTGAACCCTGAAAGAAAGATCCCTCCACAAGTTAAACTTATAAAAGCTAGTAATAAGTTAGGTGAATAAGAAAACAAATACATACCAAAAAAGAAACCTCCCACACCAATAATAAAAATTAAAGATAGATATTTTTGTGGTGAAATATTTCCAATGAGTAAGGCACCTATAAGTGCTCCAAAACCTTCTGATGATGCCAAAATGCCAATATTAAATTCAGATAACATTAGCTTTTCTTTACCTAATACAGGTATTAATGAAACTAATGGAAACCCAAAAACATTAAAAATCAGAGTGGTTATTAATACGAACCTTAAACTAATCAAATTATAGGCATTTTTACTAGTTTTTAAGATTTCATCTAAAAGTCCATGTGCCCAATGCTCTTTGATATTTGAAACTATTTTTTTCGATGAGTTTAAAAACTTTTTTTGATTTGTATTATCTTTAAACCTAAAAATTAATCTGAGCGCAAAAATATACATCAATAATTGAAGACAAAAAATTCCTGATAACCCCACAAAAGCATATAAAGATCCAGCACAAAGAGGTCCAATTAACCGTGTTGCGTTGTTAGAGAGTGTCTCCATTGCTAGAGAAGAACTCAAAAGATTTTTTTTAATATTATCAGCTAACACACGCCTTCTAACAGCAAGATCTACAACCCAAGTAATTCCATTTGTAAAAGCAAGAATAAAGGCAAAATAAACATTAAAATTATTTGTAATAACTAATATTACGCTTGTTGCAGTGAAAATATTAGATAAAGAATAAATAATTTTAATTAATAATAATGGTGATATTCTTTCTGAGATAGTACCTATTATTATTCCTAAGAGGCTCATAGGTAACATTCTTGCTGCAAAAATTATAGTAACTAAATATGGAAGTCCGAGCTCTTGCAGTGCGTATAAACTCAGTGCTAAAAACTCCATTGCTCTAGCAATGCCAGTCATTCCACCGGCACCCCAAAGAACTTTAAAGTCGTGATTTTTAAAACATTCTTTAATCATTTAAGTTGTTAAGAAATTTTTTGATGGACTTCAATGACATTTCCCTCTGGATCTTGAAAGAAAACTTGGTGCCATTCTCTAGCAAAAGTAGTTCCGTAGTCTGAAAATGGTATATTATTATCCCTTAATTTTTTTAGAAATGACTTAATATCATTAGTTCTAAATGCTATATGCCCTTGATCAACAGGATTAATTGTTTGATTGTTTTTAAAAGCAACACTTAAGTCTCTCTCAGCTAAATGCATCTCTATTTTACCCTCAGTAACAAAATTTATTTTTCCACTATATCCACTATCAGCTGTTTCTTCTGTTCTGGGAAAGTTTTCAATAGGAATGCTATCCATACATAAAATGTTTTTATAAAAATCATTCATTTTGTCTACATCTTTAGATACAAAGTTAATGTGGTGGAATTCTAACTTCATTTTAATCTCCAAAGTATTTATTGATTATCATTTTTTTGTTATTTAAATTAATATTAATTACAAGAAATAAGCTAGTAATATATAAATAAATTTATATATATATAATTCAAATTCATTAGCTAATGAGGACCAATATGCCAGACAGCACCATTCAAGTAGAAAATTCTGTTTCTAATGATGAAATGATAACGGAGGTTAGAGACTCTGTAGCTAAACTATGTGGAGATTTTCAAGGAGAATATTGGCGAAAACTCGATAGAGAACAAGCTTATCCAACAGAATTTGTCAAAGCACTAACGGATGCTGGTTTTTTAGGAGCCCTTATACCAGAAGAATATGGAGGTGTTGGTTTAGGAATGGTAGCTGCCTCGGTCATTTTAGAAGAAATTCATCATCAAGGATGTAATGCCGCAGCATGTCATGCGCAAATGTATACTATGGGAACAGTTCTTAGGCATGGCTCTCCTGAACAAAAACAAGAATATTTACCAAAAATAGCAGATGGATCTTTAAGATTACAAGCGTTTGGAGTAACAGAACCAACAAGTGGCACAGATACAACAAGTTTGCGTACAGTAGCAGTTCGTGATGGTGATGACTTTGTAATTAATGGTCAAAAAATTTGGACAAGCAGAGCAGAGCACTCAGATTTAATGTTGCTCTTAGCCAGGACAACACCCTTAAATGAAGTTAAAAAGAAAACGGAAGGTCTTTCTGTTTTTCTCTTAGATATGAGAAAAGCAAAAGGTAATGGCCTTACAATTAGACCAATACGAACAATGATGAACCATTCTACAACTGAAGTATTTTTTGATAATTTAAGAATACCAGCCTCGAACCTTGTTGGCGAAGAAAATAAAGGTTTTAGATATATTTTGTCTGGTATGAATGCAGAAAGAATCCTCATAGCTGCAGAGTGTATTGGGGATGCTAAATGGTTTACTAAAAAATCCACAAAGTATGCAAATGATAGAAATATCTTCGGAAGAGCAATTGGTCAGAATCAAGGTATTCAATTCCCAATAGCAAGAGCATATGCGCAAATGAAAGCAGCTGAATTAATGGTATACCACGCAGCAAGGCTTTATGAAGCCGGGAAGCCAATAGGAGAAGAGGCTAATACAGCTAAATTGCTTGCAGCAGATGCGTCATGGGCAGCAGCAGAAGCATGCGTGCAAACTCATGGGGGATTTGGGTTTGCAGAGGAATATGATGTAGAGAGAAAGTTTAGAGAAGCTAGGTTGTATCAGGTGGCTCCAATATCAACCAATTTAATTTTATCTTATTTAGCTGAGCATGTTTTAGGAATGCCGAGATCTTATTAAGACTTGTCATCTTTTGCCGCAAGATCTTTAAGTTTCCATCTTAAAATATCACTAGTAATTATGTTGGCTAAAAACTCATAGCCTTTAGTCTTTTTAGCAATTACTTGAGCCATCTTTTCTGATTTCTTGTCATTAGACTTTGCATTAATAATTACCCAACTTTCTCCTCCATCGTTAGGGTTAATAGAGGAAATTGTTATGGTTAATCCGTCTTTAACTTCATACGACAACGTAGGCAAATTTTTTGAATATTTTTGTGTGGATTTTTTAACATCATAAAAATAAAAGCTATTAATTACGTCTCTTGCATCACGTAGTTGTGTATCGTCAATTTTAAAATTTACAGATTTTGGCATCGTCAGACTTAATTTATCGTCTTTGGATTGAATTTCAATTATCCCATTTTTATTACTTAAGTTAATCTTCTGAACATCATCCTTTTTAATAGATAAAAGCAAACTTTCAAACCAATCAGATTTTGTTGTAGGCATCCTAATTGCACCTTTAAGAAGATATGTCTGATCTTCATTTGGAAATCTAGCAAACTGACCTCCACTTATTCCACCAAGACTTCTATCTACCATCCCAAATAGTATTGAAGAATAAATAGTTCCGTCTTCTTTCTTTAATGTGATTTTTGTTCCAAAACCTTCGTCCTCATCTTTACTTTTATTTTGTTCAGGAAGAAGTAGATTTAGTTGTGAGTGCCTAGATGGGTCACTCGTTTTCAACTCTTCAATTCTTAACAAAGATAAACTTGTAATCAAATTTTCCCACAATCCTTTTTTAAGTGGGTAGCTTGATTCAGATATATAACTATTATTTTGTTTAACTAAATTAATATTATTTTCAAAAGACCTAATTGATATAGTTGTAATTTCATTAATATTTTTGGTGAAGTTATCTAAAAATAACTTACCCCTATTTTCAAAACCATAATTACTTGTATTAAGGTTTATTGAAACAATTGCTAGAACAACGAGTGCTGCAGTTATTATAGATATGTTTAAAAATCTTTTTTTAGTCATTTTTTATCCAAAATTTATTTTAGTAGAATAATTTTTTTCTTCTTAAAGATATAATTAATGCGAGGCCTGCAAAAATTATGGGAATTATTGCTACGTTTAGAGCTATTACCCATCGTTTTAAACTTTCAACATCTCTTCTAAGATCAAATTTAACACTCCTTAACTGTGATCTTGTTGACATCATTTCTGCTTTAAAACCGTCAATCGCATCAATAGTATCAGGAGATAAGACATCTGAGTTGTTATCATTATTTTGCGTTAAATCTCTAATTTTATTTTCCATTTCTTTTAATTGTTTAGCTAGCCTTTGTTCTTCTAAAAGAAATTTTTCCTCAGCTATTTTTTCTAATTCAATTATTTTATTAAATGGACGCCATGATGTACTCTTACCTCTAAGATCGGATAAGGCATTACCACCAACCATTTGTTCAACAACATTTAGAACAAAGTCTCCATTATTAGCAAAAGCACCTCGTTGTGTTAACCAATTTCGATCCATCAACATATCAGCGTCAGATACTAAAAGAATGTTTGATTTATTTTGGGATTTTAAAAGTTGACCATCTTTTTTACTAAATGATGAGTTGAGGTTTGTTTTTATCCATCCTGCTAAAATTAAATTATCGTTATCAAACTTTATGCTTGATAAAAAATCTCTTGGGTCATTTTTAGGATCTCCTGCTTTTTGAGCATCACCTAAACCAGATTTTCTACTAGTGGTAATAATTGGTTCTAAAACTGTGTCTTTGTTGGCTTTTTCTAATGAACCAGCGGTAGTCATCACAATTGTACTTAAATTTGATAATGAACCTTCGTTTTTATTCAAGCCATCTCCCCTAATATTTAGCCAAGGGTAGTTGGTAACTTGTATATCACGACCTTCAATGTTCCTAGTGATCCTGAAACCAAATTCTGAGTCTAAGACAGTCTTTTTATTATCGAATTTTATTCCCCATGTATCTAATAATTTTTTTAGATTTGATCTTGGGTTCATTGGAGGCATGCCTGGTTGTCTACTAACCTCTGTTTCAGCATAAGGATCTAAAAATATTAGGGTAGATCCTCCCTTAAGAACCCACTGATCTATCATATATAAAGTCTCATCCGATAAAAATTTTGGATGAATAATCATAAGAACTTTTGTGTTTTCATTGAGCTTATTATCGCTTTCAATAACCATTTCAACTTTAAACATTTCATTCATTCGTTTTAAAATTTGTTGTTCTGGTTTACCTATTCTACTGTCTGCCATTAGTCCAAGGTTATCAAGAATACTTATGACTGGTTTTTGAATCTGACTTAATTCTGAGATTAAACTTGAAAGATCATATTCAAGGAAAGTTTCTCTTTCTGGAGAAAAAATAGGAATATTTTTTTGCCCTGTAGTTGAATTTGTAGCAGCTAGTCCAAAATATAATGCATCTGACATTTCCGTTGCAGAAAATGAGTTTATACCCATTCCAACAGCTCTATCTTCTTCATCTGAGAAAGGTTTTGGATCAATCACCTCTAGTGTTATTTTTCCATTAGAAATGTTGCTATAAGTTTTCAGTATAGTCTCAACTCTGTTTGCATATGTGGAAAGCTGAGGTACTTCTTTAACCAAATTTCCTGATACAAAAAGCCTTACATGTATTGGCTCATTTAAATTTTTAAGAAGATTAGTTGTGCTATTAGATAAGGAGTAAAGTTTTTTTTCTGTGAAGTCTATCCTTGATGAATTAAATACATTATTCGTAATTATATTTACACAAAGAAATATAATAACAGAAAATAATATTGATAATTTAACAAGATTTTTAGGTCCTATCTTATTTAAAAAGTTCATTTTAACCTCAATCTGCTTTTTTAACTTGGACGAGCTGTACGTTTATCCAAAGACATAAAATTATCATTGAAATAAAGAAGACTAGAGTACTCAAATCAAAAACACCCATTTGTATTCTAGTAAAATGTGATAGAAACGACATTGAGCTAATTGTTTCTGTAATCCAATTTGGTGACCATGACCTTACAGCTGATAAAACTAAATTAAAACCAGCCATTATAAGCACAAAACCACTAATAGATGATATAATAAATGCTATAACTTGATTCTTGGTTAGTGCTGACAGGCAAGAAGTAAGAGCTAAAAAAGCTCCTGCCATTAACCAACTGCCAAAGTAGGATATCAAAATAACATGATTATCTGGTTCACCCAAATAATTAACTGTTATCCAGATAGGCATGGTTAGAATAAGGGCAATCAGGGTAAAAATCCAGCTTGCTAAAAATTTACCAACGACTAGCTGTGTATTTGTAACAGGTAAAGTTATTAACAATTCAATTGTGCCGGATCTTCTTTCTTCAGCCCATAATCTCATACCGATAGCTGGCATCAATACAAGGAATAGCCAAGGATGCCATGAAAAAAATGCCGTTAAATCAGCCTGGTCTCTCTCAAAAAACCTTCCCAAAAAGAAGGTCATACCTGAGGATAGAGCTAAAAAGACAAGCAAAAAAATTGATGCTAACGGAGTTCTAAAATATCCTTTTAATTCTCTATCTAAGATTATATATGTCTTGTTTAAGTAGTTATTCATGGGTTTTTACCAATTATTTTGAATTGTTTTCTGAGGTTATTTTTCTAAAGATTTCTTCAAGACTTACCTTTTGAAAATTTGCCTCAATTACATCAAGCTTGAGTTTGTTTATCTGTTTTAAAACTGTATTAAGATTTGGATTTTTCTGGCTGTCACTTACAAAAATTGTATAAGTTAAAATGTCTGTTTTTTGAATTTTGACGTCATCATATTTTAATAAAGATTTTATTTCTTTAGAGATAACATTATTAATTTTATTAGATACTTTAATAGATAAAGTATTTTTGTTTAAAAATTTATTTTCTAAATTTATAGGTGTGTCATTTGCAAGTAACTTTCCATTTGAAATAATTACAGCGCGTGAACATACTGCCTCAACCTCTTCTAAGATATGTGTTGAAATAACAATAGCTTTATTAGTAGATATTCTTTTTATGAGGTTTCTCATTTCGTATTTTTGATTAGGGTCTAAGCCATCAGTTGGTTCATCCAATATTAATATATCAGGGTCATGTATTAATGCTTGAGCAATACCAACTCTTCTTTTAAAACCCTTAGAAAGTGTTTCTATAGGTCTGTTCCACATTTCTTTTAAGTTAATTTGATTAGCCATTTCTTCTAAGCGATTGCTTAGAGAATTATCATTCAATCCTCTCATTTTTCCAATAAATGACAAAAAGTCTGCAACTATCATATCTGAATATGATGGAGCACCTTCAGGTAGGTACCCTATGTATTCTTTTGCTTTTAATGGATCAGATTTAAGATTAATATTGTTAATAAAAACCTCACCATTATCTGGTTCTAAAAAACCAGTTAGCATCTTCATTGTTGTAGACTTTCCAGCACCATTTGGACCAAGAAAGCCAACCACCTCACCCCTTGAGACTGACAAATCAATATTATCTACAGCAATAAATTGATCAAAAGATTTTTTTAAGTTAGTTGCGTTTATAAGTTTATCAGACAAAATATTTACCTTTTGAGAACGATACCTTATTGATACTTGAGTATTAATTAATTTTTTAAATTATAAATTTCAAGATAAAAAAGTTATTTTTTTATATTAGATAAGTCTATAGAAAACTAAAATTGTAAAAACTTGCTAACGTCAGGAAGTTGAGGCTCTCCCAAATAATTTTCTAAAGCTAAAGCAATTTCAACTGCTTTCTCATCTTCATTTTTACCACAGATGATTTGCAAACCAATTGGTAATATTTTTTTATTTTTAATATTCAATAAATTATGAATGGGAAAAGAAATTCCACACAAACCAAAAATATTTACAGGTTGTGTGTTAGCCGATGCAAGAAGGCTTCTCTCATGGAGTTCTCCACCTATTGTAGATTTATCAACTTCAAGGGCCTGCATTACAGTTGTAGGTGAGATAAGTGCATCATATTTTGTAAAATATTCTGCAATAATATTTTCTAATTCCGAGACTCTATTTTTGGCCTTAATGTATTCAAATGATGATACTTTTAGACCTAACTTGGCTCTGTTTCCAGTTACTGGATCCATTTTTTCAACATTTTTATTAAACATATCTATTCCAAATGCACTAATAATTTCTGATCCAACAATTGCAGGAAACAAAGTTGCCTTTTCATTAGCTTCAGGGATTATTACTTCTTCTATATTCGCACCCAAATTTATTAATTTATTACAAATAATCTCATATGCTTCTGCAACTTCTGGATCTAGATTTGACGTAAAAGGTTCTTTGAGTTTTCCAAAGTTAATATTTTCAAGTTTAAAGGCTTTTTGATCTTCAGTAGTACCGTTATATGTATTAAAAATTAATTTTGTATCTTTTACATTTCTTGCTATAGGTCCTGGGGTATCTAAAGTAGGTGATAAAGGAAAAATTCCATCGGTTGCCCACCTGTTTTTTGTTGTTTTTAATCCAACTATACCATTAAGCGAAGCAGGGATTCTTACTGAACCACCAGTATCTGTTCCAATGGCAAAAGCAGCAAGACCAGAAGCAACAGCTACAGCAGAACCACTACTTGATCCCCCAGGCATCCTATGAATATTTTCATCCCATGGGTTTTTAGGGGTACCTTTATATTTATTTAACCCAGTCGCACCCAAGGCAAATTCAACAGTATGTGTTTTACCTAAAATTACACAACCAAGAGATTTTAATCTTTTAACTAAATTTCCTTCTGGTCCTGTTATATCTTCACTTTCTATCTGAGAACCATTAGTTGTTGGCATTTTATTAACAGAACAAATATCCTTGATCGCAACTGGCATCCCCATTAGAGGCCCTAAATCAACTCCGCAAGAAAATAGTTTGTCTATTCCATCTGCCCAAGTAAGTCCTTGATTTTCGTCTGTATAAATATATGCGTGAAGGTATGGATTTAAAATTTTTATTCTTTCATAGTATATTGATGTAATTTCTTTACAGCTAACCAAACCATCTCTAAACTTCATTCCCAATTCATTTATTGATATGCCAGTGAGAGGGTCACTTGGTAAATTTTTGTTTGAACTTTTCATTGAAACTACCTTTAATTCTTAAATTGATTTTTCATAGAGCCAAAAATTCCTTTTAATCTTGGTGAAGTTGAACAATCAGCTTCTAAAATCATTTTTTTTTCTACAGGAACGTGAATGCCAACGTAGCGTACAGATTTATATTTTGGGTTGGATATGAGTTGTACTTTTCTATCTGATTTTAATCTATATTTTGCTACCCCTTTTTTAAATGGGAAAATTATCTCTGTTCCAGGAACTGCAACTGCAAAACTATCATTATCAACAGAGCATTTATTATTTAAAGTAATTGTAACAGAAATCACTTCTACAGGCTTAAATGCTTGTTGAATATTAGGCATACCAAACCAGAGCATCAGCCCAATAACACTAACCCCTGATAGAAAAAAAATTATTTTAGTTAAAAAACGCATTGATACCTTAAAATAAACATATTACATCTTATCATAATATTAGAATTAGCAAATTAATATATGAAGGAGTTAATTTTTAAAAATAATTGATAATGACTAACTGAGATATTTTATGAAAAATGAATTTGAGAGAATAAAAAGATTACCACCATATATTTTTTCTGAAGTTAATAATTTAAAAGCCAAGTTAAGATCAAAAGGTAAAGATATAATTGACTTTGGGATGGGAAATCCTGATATGCCAACACCTGAGCATATAAGACAGAAATTAAAAGAAACTGTGGAAAAACCAGGTACTGGAAGATATTCTACTAGTAAAGGTATAAACGGGCTTAGAAAAGCTCAAGCTGCTTATTATAAAAGGAGATTTGGTGTTAATTTAGACCCTGAAAATGAAATAATTGTTACTTTGGGTTCGAAAGAGGGTCTAGCTAATTTGGCTCAAGCTATCACATCGCCTGGAGATATAATATTATCTCCGAACCCTTCATATCCTATTCATCCTTATGGATTTATAATTGCAGGTGCTTCTTTGCGCCATTTACCTGCCATGGATGATGGAGTTTTCAACCCTGAGTTGTATTTAGAACGATTAGAGAGATCTATAATAGAAAGTGTTCCTGCTCCAGTTGCGGTTATTGTATCCTTCC
>CACHVW010000028.1 GCA_902583415.1 uncultured SAR116 cluster alpha proteobacterium
TCAAAAATATGTAGTAATTCATGTAATCCAATTGATGACAAAAGAGGAACTATTGATTACAGAACAAAAGTTGCAGGAGTTTTATTTAAAAGAGCAACTCTTTTAGCAGCTGATAGAATTAGAGGAAATTAAGGATATGGCAAAAATTCAAGTTTCAACAAAAATAAATAATGAAAGCGTTGAGTATTTATGTGAACCACATGATACTATGTTAAATGTTTTAAGAAATCAATTAAACCTAACTGGCTCTAAAGAAAGTTGCGGTTCAGGTGATTGTGGCTCATGTAGCGTTATATTAGATGGCGAACTGGTATGTTCTTGCCTAATGTTAGCTGCTGAAGCTGAAGGAAGCAGCATTGAAACGATAGAAGGGATGTCTGAAGGTGGTAAATTGCATGCTTTACAACAAAAATTTCTTGAAAAAGCTGCACTTCAATGCGGTATATGCACACCTGGTTTTTTAATGGCTTCTAAAGCATTATTAGACCATAACCCCTCACCTTCAGAAACTGAAGTAAGATATTGGCTAGCTGGCAATTTATGTAGATGTACCGGATATGACAAGATTGTTAAAGCTGTATTAGAAGTTGCTGATGAAATGAAGGAGAGTGCATAATGAATGAAATTAGTAACAAATGGATTGGTAAAAACACTATTAGACCAGATGGCGCTGATAAGGTAACTGGTCGAGCTCAATATTCATCAGACACAACAATGCCAGGTATGATTTGGGGTCATGTATTAAGAAGCCCTTACCCACATGCTAGAATTTTATCTATTAATACAAAAAAGGCTGAGGAATTAGAGGGGGTTAAGGCAGTAATTACATCAAAAGATGTTGTCGACTTTCCTATTGATACGCCAGTTATACTTGGTATCCAAGATATGCGATGGATGTGTAGAAACGTAATGGCAAGAGACAAAGTTCTTTTTCATGGCCATCCACTTGCAGCAGTTGCAGCAACAACTGAAGAAATAGCAGAAAAAGCATGTGAATTAATAGAGGTAGAATATGAAGTTTTACCATGGGCCATTGAAATTGACGACGCAATTAAACCTGGGGCCCCTATTCTACATGATCACATTCAATTTGAAGGAAAGCCCTCTAATATAGCTGGCACTCTTGAGCATAAAAAAGGTGATATTGATGAAGGTTTTTCAGAAGCTGATATCATCATAGAAAGAGATTTTAAAACTGAAGCAGTTCATCAGGGTTACCTAGAAACACATTCATGTTTAGTAAGTGTTGCGGCAGATGGTAGAGCTACTATATGGAGCTCAAGCCAAGGTCAATTTATGGTAAGAGCGATGACATCTTATTTGACTGGTATACCACAGAGTAATATCAGAGCAATACCGGCTGAAATTGGTGGAGGATTTGGAGGCAAAACTATTGTTTATTTGGAGCCATTAGCTACTATCTTGTCACAAAAAACAGGTCGTCCAGTTAAAATTGTTATGAACAGAGAAGATACAATGAGAGCCTCCGGGCCCACATCTGGATCTAAAAGTAAAATAAAAATTGGTGCTACAAAAGATGGAAAGATTGTTGCGGCTAAAGGAACATATTATTTACAAGCAGGAGCTTTTCCCGGTTCGCCTATTAGAGGTGCAGTAGGATGCTCTCTTGCACCATATGACATTCCAAATGCCCATACTTTTGGTTATGACGTTGTATCTAACAGATGTAAAGTTGCTGCATACAGAGCTCCTGGAGCTCCTATTGGTGCATATGGGGTCGAATGTGTTTTAGATGAAATTGCTGAAAAACTTAACATGTGTCCTTTGGAGTTAAGAAAAATTAATGCGGCAAAAGAAGGAACCCAAGCAGTCCACGGTCCTACCTATCCCCAAATGGGATATATGGAAACAGTTGAAGCTGCAATAAACCATCCCCATTATAAAGCTCCTTTAGGCAAGAATCAAGGTCGAGGCGTAGCTAGTGGTTTTTGGTTTAATGCTGGTGGGGAATCAAGCGCACAATTAAACATCACTGAAGACGGCAATGTAGTTGTAACTACAGGACATCCAGATATTGGAGGTTCCAGAGCATCTATAGCCAATATTACTGCTGAATTATTAGGTATTCATCATGATAAAGTGTCGGTTTTAATTGGTGACACAGCAACAATTGGATACAGCAACCTTACTGGTGGAAGTAGAGTATTATTTGCCTCTGCAATGGTTGTAACTGAATCTGCTAAAATAGTAATTAAACAATTAAAACAAAGAGCAGCTAAAATTTGGGGTATTGATGAAGAAGCAATTGAGTGGGAAAATGGTGAAGCTAGACCTGCCGGTGATAATGCAGGAAAATTTGCCCCACTTACATTGGCTGAATTAGCAGAAAAAGCTACTGCTACAGGCGGCCCAATTGGTGCTGGATATCAGGTAAACACTGAAGGTGCTGAAGGTGGCTTTGCAACTCATATTTGTGATGTTGAAGTAGATATGGATCTTGGTATAGTAAGGGTAAAGCGATACACATCTATACAAGACGTTGGTAAGGCCATTCATCCTGATTATGTAGAGGGCCAACTTCATGGTGGTTGTGTTCAAGGTATTGGCTGGGCTTTAAGCGAAGAATATATCTACAATAAAGATGGTCATTTGGATAATACTGGATTTTTGGATTATAGAATGCCTGTATGTTCAGATTTACCAATGTTAGACACTGTATTAATCGAAATTCCGAACCCAAAACATCCGCAAGGTGTAAGAGGTGTAGGTGAGGTTCCCTTAGTACCACCTTTGGCAGCTATATCAAACGCAGTTTATCAAGCAATCGGAAAACGTTCGTACAGTCTTCCAATGTCGCCACCTAAAGTTTTGAAGATTATCGAAGGTAATTAATTGTAAAAGAGAGTTTTATTATTAAGATAAATGAATCAAGATAATAAAACTTTGATAATATTAGCTTATTTTTCTGCGCTTTTAGGTGTATGTGGCCATGCCAGTTCTGAATTTTTTGTTAAACTTTCAGGTGTCTCTGGGGTGGAAGTATCTGTTTGGAGATTTGGCTTAGGAGGGTTTGCCTTATTAATATTGTGCTTAATTAACCCATCATCTAGAAACTTAATAACACCACTTAAAAAAAATCCTTACCCTATTGTTATTCTTTCAGTTTTTGGAATGGCATTTGGACAGTTTTTATTTCATTGGGCTTTAGACTTTGCTTCTGTTGTACAAGTTGCCACTATGGTTACAATAATGCCAATAGGCGTTGTTTTTGTGGCTCGTATAATTGAAGGAACTAAGATAACACCCCCTAAAATAATAAGTGGAATTGGCGCCTTTCTAGGATGTGTTTTTTTACTTACTGACGGGTACATAGAACAACTAAGAGGAGCTGGTGATAGCATCTTAGGAATTTATTTATCTATTGGGTGCGCTTTAGTTGGAGCAATTTATCTTGTTATGGTTAAACCTTATGTTCAAGTATATGGACCTATAAGAATGACTACATACACTTTTGTACTAGGCTTTATAGCATTATATCCTTCCATAGGTTTTATTTGGAATATATGGGTAAATCCATTTGATCTTTTTGATAGAACGCATGTAGAGTATATGTCTATAATAACTCTTGGGGTCTGGAATACTTGCATAGCATTCATACTTTGGTTGTGGGGGCTGTCTAATATTCCTGACGTAGCAAGAGGAAATTATTTGTTTTTCTTAAAACCTGTAATTGCTTTAGGATTAGCATTTTTTATTCTTGAAGACGAAATTACTCTTAATCAGGTAATTGCAATTTTTGCAATAACTGGATTTGTAATATTAGAAATTTTTTATTCTCCAATTTCTAATTTTTTTAAATTTAAAAGAAATTAATCAATCTGATAGAAAAAATATTTCAACTTGATATAAAAATGTTATTTACATTATAAAGGTAAATTTTAGCATGAACATTGGAATAATTGGACTTGGCTCAATGGGATTAAATTTAGCCAAGAATATCATATCAAAAAAACATAAAGTTCATGCATATGAAGAAAATCCAGTAATAAATAACGACCTTAAAAAAAATAATATTAAAGATTTATTTCTAACAGAATCTTTAAATGATCTCTTAAACAAGGTTATATCGCCTAAAATAATTATGCTCAGCTTGCCAGCTGATAAAGTAGATGAGGTAATTAATGAATTAACTAATTTTTTAGAACCTGAAGATATTGTCGCTGACCTTGGAAATTCACTTTATTCGAAATCTATAGAAAGAAATACTCTATTAAATAGTCATATGATAAATTTTTTAGATGTTGGAATTTCAGGTGGGCCTAGAGGAGCCAAAAATGGTCCAGCAATAATGGTTGGAGGCTCAAAAGAAGCATGGAACAAAACTAAACACATATTTGAGGATATTGCAGCCAAGAATCACAATCAAAGTGCTTGTTGTTATTTTGGTAGCGCTGGCTCAGGACATTTTGTGAAACTAGTACATAATGGAATTGAATATGCACTTATGGAAGGAGTAGCTGAGGTAACAAATATCTTAGATAAAGTTTATAATCTAAATAATGATGAAATAGCACAAAAATTTAAAGATTTACTTGAAACTAACTCTTCTTCATTTTTGTTAAATATAACTTCTGAAATAATAAATGCTAAAAATGAAAATGATCAATATTTTATAGATGAGATTGACCCTGTAATTGGACAAAATGGAACAGGTGTTTGGACTATAAAAGCTGCACTAGAATTAGGGGTTGGAATTCCGTCAATATACGAAGCTGTAGCTGCAAGATTTAACTCAAAAAATTTTAAATATAATTTTGAACAAAATTTTTATAATAAAAAATATAATCCAAATGAAAAATATAATGAAATCTCTATTGAACAAATAATTTTTTTTAATTTTGCATGTTCCATTTACCAAGGTCTAAACCTTATAAATGTATCGAATAAATGGGATTTTTTTAATTTTAAAATCAAAGATATCTTTAAAGCATGGAGCGCTGGATGTATTTTACAAGGTAGGTACCTAGACATTATCTCAAAAGAATTCAGCATACGAAAAAAAATTGATCCACAATATTTACATGATTTAATTAAAAGAAATTGTCCAGATCAATTAAAATCAATTAGAGAATTCAATTCAAGTGCAATAAACATGGGGATAACCTGCCCTGTTTTATCTTCTAATCTAGCATATTATGACCAAATGTTTTCAAATCATAAAATTGGTGAAATAATACAGTTACAAAGAAGTTTTTTTGGCCTTCATCCAATTAAAGACAAAAAAGGAAAAAATAAGATAAATCCTTATTGGGCTCAATTATGAGCGAAAAATTTTTTACTATACTTATAATGGGTGTCGCTGGTTCTGGTAAAACAACGATTGCAAAGTTGTTATCAAAAAAAATAAATGCTTTTTTAATTGAAGCAGATGATTACCATAGTAAAAATAATATAGATAAGATGAGTGCAGGAATTCCACTTAATGACGACGACAGGTATGATTGGCTTATTAAAATCAAAGAAGAAATCGATAAAAGAAAAAGTTTTCAAAATTTAGTTGTTGCATGCTCTGCTCTAAAAGAAAAATATAGATCAATATTAAACATAAAAAAAGATTATTTAGTTTATTTAAAAATTACCAAAAATACTGCAAAGACAAGGATTAAAAATAGAAAAGATCATTTCATGCCTGACAGTTTAGTTGATAGTCAATTCGCTATTTTGGAAAAACCAGATGTCTGCATAACATTAGAAGAAACTCTTACACCAGAAGAAACTACATCACATTTAACTTCTATTATTAAAAATAAATTTAATTATGGAAAATAATATACATGATAACAGAGATTTACCTGAAAAAATTGAGTTTGATTCTGAATTTAAAGAAATTTTTAATCAAATGGAATATTCTAAGCAAAATATTTTTATCACTGGGAAAGCTGGCACAGGAAAGACTACCTTACTGGAATATTTTAGAATAAATTCAAAAAAGAATTTTGTAATATTAGCCTCAACGGGAATATCTGCAATTAAAGCTAAAGGAAAAACTATTCATTCTTTTTTTCTATTTCCACCAAGAATATTAATAAATGAAAAAATAAAAAGATTACGAAGTAAAGTAATAAGCAAAATTGATACTATTTTAATTGATGAATGTTCTATGATAAGATGTGATGTACTCGATGCTATAGATCAATCACTTAGATTAAATAGAAATAGTGACAAAAGCTTTGGCGGCATTCAAATTATTCTTTTAGGAGATCTACATCAGCTTCCACCAGTAATAAGGGAAAATGAAAGAGAAATTTTTAAAAATTTTTATCCACTTGGTCATTATTTTTTTAATGCTAATTGCTTTGATGAAAGTGATATTAAAACCTATGAATTAACAAAGGTATATAGACAAAAAGATAAAGATTTTATTAATATACTCAACAATATTAGATCTGGGAACGTAAATGATAATGATCTTTTTATATTAAACAACAGGATCATTAATGAAAGTTTAGATATACCGTCAGAGACAATTATATTGTCACCTACAAATAAAAGGGCGGATTCTATAAATAATGTTAACCTTCAAAATATAAACAGTGAAACATTTTCTTATGAGGCATCTGAAACAGGTGACTTCAAAGAAAAGCCAGCTGACGAAATTCTTGAGTTAAAAGTTGGAGCTCAAGTAATGCTCATTAAAAATGATTTAAAATTTCCTAAAAGATGGGTTAATGGATCAATTGGTATAGTTACTCAGTTAACAGAAAATTCTATTCATTTAAAAATTAATAATAAAATATATAAAATTACGCAAGATACTTGGGAAAAATTTGATTATTTAATTAAAGATGGTCAAGTTATGCACGAAGTTGTAGCAACTTTTACTCAATACCCTATCAAGCTAGCTTGGGCTGTAACAATACATAAAAGCCAAGGACAAACATTTGAAAAAGCTGTAATAGATTTGGATAAAGGCTCATTTGCTCCTGGTCAAACCTATGTAGCATTAAGCAGAGTTACTTCTTTAGATGGTCTTTTTTTAACTCGAGCAATAAATGTTTCTGATGTGGTTTTCGATAAAAATATTGAAAATTATTTTTCTGGTTAATTATTTATTTTTTTCTTTTCTCGAAAAGCAATTAAAATGCCTGAAAAAGCAATTAAAAACATTCCAAATATATTTGAATAACTAGGCCAATCTCCAAAAAATATTTTTCCCCAAATAGTTGCAAAAACTAAATATGAGTAATCCATTGGAGCTAACCAACTACTTTCTGCTGTTTGATAAGCTTTTGCTAAAAGCATATTACCTGTAATATTTAAGATTGAACATGATAAACAAAAAGAAAAAACGGTAAAAGTTAATAATGGCCATCCTGTAAAAACAAATGGACTTTCTTCTCTGTAAATGTTTTCTATATAAAAATACTCAAAAAATAATATTCCCAAAGACGCAGAAACGAAAAACATTACACCTACTGCCAATGTAAGAGACATTACAGATTCTTCTCTACAATATTTTCTAATAAGAATAATATTACAAGCAAAGAAAAAACCAGCCATTATAGGTAATATTTGTAATAGCAAAAAATTTTCAGACCATGGCTCTAATATCAATAAAGCTCCTAAACTTCCTAACGTTAAAGCAAAAACCCTCCAAATTCCAATTCTTTCTTTAAGAAAGACAATTGCTAATAAAGATACAAAAATTGGAAATGTATAAAGACCAGCCGCCATTTGCGCAAAACTTAATTTTGGAGATGCTGCAAAGAAGCAAAACATGCAAGTTGTCATAATCAGAGCTCTGAAATATACAGGCTTCCAGTTAAGTGGAAAAAGTAGATGAATACTGTTAGTAAATTTAGCTATTAAAAACAGTAAAAATATATTTCCAATTGATCTTATAAATTGCAATTGCCAAAAACTTGTTTCACTAGACATTAGTTTGATTAAACTATCCTGCAAAGATAAAATTATTACCCCTAAAACCAACATTATTAATGATAAAAAGGGATTATCTCTAATTTGCTGATTAAAAAAATCAAATCTCACTATTTTGAAACCTAAGTAGAATTAAAAAAAGGATTTCTTGTATAAGTTATTTATTTCATCTTTATAATGATTTGCAATTATATGCCTTCTTATTTTTAATGTTGGGGTTAATTGACCATTATCAGTACTAAAAACTTCATTTGAAGAAATAAATTTTCTAATTTTTTTTGTTTGAGATAAATTTTTATTTACATTGTTTAATATAGTTTGAAGATTTTCTTTTAAAAAATTATCATTATCACTTAATAACTTTTCATTCGGAATAATTATAGCAATTAAAAAGGGCCTGTTATGACCATAAATCATTACTTGCTCAATTTTATCATATGACAGTAAAAGGTTTTCAATTGGAACAGGAGCTATATTTTCACCACCTGAATTAACAATCATTTCATTTACTCTTCCAGAAATTTTTAAGTATCCATCATTATCAATTGACCCTAAGTCTCCTGTATGCAACCAACCATTTACCAAAACTTTATCTGTATTTTTTTTATCTTTCCAATATCCTTTCATTAAAGAACTTCCCTTTACGAGAATTTCATTTTCATTAGAAATTTTAACCTGAAGCCCCTTTATAACAACGCCCACAGTGTCTATTTTTATTTTACTGATTGGATTACAAGATATAAGTGGTGAACATTCAGTCTGACCGTATCCTTGTAAAATATTAATTCCAAGAGATTGAAAAAACAAACCAACTTGTTCATTCAGTGCAGCTCCTCCAGAAATAAAAGCTTGCAAATTACCACCAAACTTTTTCTGAAATTTTTTTCTTACTAATTTATCTAAAACTATATTTTGTAGTTCTTCTAAAAAACTTAATTTTATTTTTTTATATTTTTTAGTCCCTAATGTAATTGTTTTTTCAAACAGTTTTTGAGAAAATTTACTTTTTGTTAATAGTTGATTATTTATTTTCTTATATAAAACTTCATAAAGTCTTGGCACAGCGGTCATTAATGTTGGCTTAACACTTAATAAATCATTAACTATTTGATCACGATTTTCATTAAAATAAATTTCTGCTCCAATATATATGGGTAAGAAAAAGCCAGCAGTATGTTCATACGCGTGTGATAGTGGAATGATAGATAAAAATTTATGATCATTAATTTTGATTTCAGAAACCAACTCATTTGCTCCAACTATATTAGATATAATTGATTTATGAGTTAACATAACACCTTTAGGCTTATTACTAGTTCCAGATGTATAAATAATTGAAACAACATCATTTTCACTAATTTTAGAAACAAAACGTTCTACAATTTTAGATTTCTCACCACTTTTTGAACCAAGATTTAAAAGCTCATTAAATGTATAAAAACCTATATTAAATTTTTTGAATTTTGATGTATTTGTATCGTCAATACAAATTACTTGTTTAATTTTATTCAAACTTGGTAGTATTTTTAAAATTAGTGATAAAAGTTTTCCATTAACAAAAACTATTGAGGTTTCTGAATGAGATAAGAGATAAGAAATTTCTTCTTCATTACTTGTTGTATAACCAGGAACAGTTATTGCTCCCAGTGATATAGCAGCCAAATCTATAGCACACCACTTATAACTATTATCAGCAATAATGGATATTTTATCATTTTTTTTAACACCTATTTCATGTAATGCAGAACTTATATTTAAAACTAAATCTTTTGTGTCTTTCCAAGAAAGGTGCTCCCAATTACTATTTATTTTAAAACCAAATAGTATTTTATTTTCATATAATTCTGAATTGTTAAAGAAAATCTGTGGTAAATTATTCATAAATTAAACCATTATAATAATGATGTTATATAAGCACAAATAGCTAAAAATTAATATTTATTATTTTAATATTTACTGTTTTTTTTAATAAAATTATGGATTAATAGTAATATTAAAAGTTAAGGAGTTTGCAAAATAATTTTTAAATATATTATATCCTTTATAATACTTTTTAGTTTAACTTTAATAATATCTATGAATACAAATCAGGTAAAATTTTCAAGCGATTTTAATCCAAATTTTATCGGGTCTAATATAAATGAATATTTAAAAAAAACAGAAGAACAGTTTATAGATATTAAAGAAGGAGTAGAAAAAAAAGTAATTTGGGCAAATAAAACCAACAAAAAAACACAGATTGCAATAGTTTATATTCATGGTTTTACAGCATCATCAGAAGAAGTTCGCCCTCTTCCTGACAAAATTGCTAACGATTTAAATGCAAATCTTTTCTTTACAAGGTTAACAGGACATGGAAGAAATTCAAAAGCAATGGAATTATGTTCAATTTCAAGTTGGATGAAAGATCTTCATGAGGCATTAGAAATTGGTTCAAAAATTGGAGAAAAAATTATTTTAATATCCTCTTCAACTGGCGGAACGATAAGTGTAACTTCTGCTCTAGATAAAAGGCTTTCAAAGAAAATTTTAGGATATATATTTATATCACCTAATTTTGGAATAAATAACAAATTTGCTAGTTTGATTTCATGGCCTTTTTCTGAATATTGGTTAAAATTAATTCTTGGTAAGACAATGAAACACAATCCAAGAAATGATCTTAACAAAAAATATTGGACAATGTCATATCCAACAATTGCTCTTATTCCAATGGCAAAGCTAGTAAATGAAGTAAATAACAAAGATTACAGTAAAGTGGATAAACCTGCGCTTTTTTATTTTTCAATGGATGACAAAGTGGTTGATCCTAAAAAAACAAAAAACTTTATATCCACTTGGGGAGGGAAAAGTTCAACAAAAATTGTTAAACTTTCAAATAAAGATGATAAATATTCACATGTCTTAGCTGGTGATATTATTTCTCCTAATCAAACTGAACATGCTAAAAAAACAATGGTTAATTGGATTAAAAATTTGAGATAATGCTGCATATTTCTTTTAGTTTGTATATGGAATAGATGAATGGTGTAGATTGATTAACAAATTATTATCTTTATCTTTTACATAACCAAAAGTAAATTCTACTTTAATCTCATTCCTACAGTCAATACTTTGAAAAAAGTAATTTCCCATTGATAAAGCTATCTCCTTGAGAATAATTATTTTTCTTTCACCAAAATTTATTTTTTCCCACGGTTTTAATGCAAAACCTTTATCTTCTGAAATATGACCCCCAATGAAATAAGATAAAGCGTCATCATAAGTACAACGAAATTGCTTTTCTGACGCTAATGTAGGTTTAAATAAAACATCACCTAAATCAAAAGCATAAAATTGTTTAACAAAAACACTCGCTCTTGATTTATAATCTTCTTTTTTAATATATAAATTTCCGATTTCTATAACGTTTTGAGCCCACAATTCTTGAGCCTTAATTACTTCTAATTCAGTTATATTAATTTTTTCTTGGATATTTTCCATAATAATAAATTTATTAATATATTAGATGGTGATCCCTAGGGGATTCGAACCCCTATTGCAGCCGTGAAAGGGCTGAGTCCTAACCATTAGACGAAGGGACCACTGAATAAGTTATTAACTATAATTTAATTAAAAATCAAGTAACATCTGCATAAATTATATCATCAAGCATGAACTCAAGAGTTTTAGAATTATTCCATGTATCAATAGTTAAAGTACCTAAAAAATCAAAATTTATATTTTCATAATTTTTGAAAACTTTATCCAAGTCACTATTTAATAAATTAAATTTCTTTACTCTTAGTTTTGTTGAAGATCCATCATTTATATAAAATGAAGCATGCTCATTATTAGCACCAAATCTTCTAAAAGAAGATATCTTAGAATTAGGTACTATAAATTTTGGTTCCTCCATTCCCAAACCCCACGGACCCAAATTTTCAAGCCATTCAGCTATCTCTAAGGTACAGGCCGAAATTGGAATAATAGAAGTTACAATATGAGAAAATCTTGGAACTCCCTTCCCCATAAAAGAATTGACCTTATCATTTAAAAAGTTGTTGAAGTTATCTATCTCAGATGGATCAATTGTAAATCCAGCAGCCATATCATGACCACCACCAGTTTTAATTATTTTCAAATTTAATGCTTCTAAAATTATTTCTCCTAGAGGAATGCCATAAATTGACCTACCTGAACCCTTGCCAATTCCATCTTTAACTGAAATTAGGCATACGGGTCGGTTATATAATTCTTTCATTCTACCAGCTACGATGCCCGTTATACCTTGATGAAAATCATTGCTATTTACAACTATTGCGTTTGGAATTCTATTATCATTATTATTTTTAATTTTTTCTATTAATCCTATGGCTTTACTCTCTAATTCAGCCGTTAAAAATCTTCTTTTTTTGTTTAATTCGTCTAATTTGCTAGCTTTTTCAATAGCTTTACTCTCATCGTTTTCTTTAAGAAGATTTACACCAAGCTCACTATTTCCAATCCTACCACCTGCATTAATTCTTGGTCCCAAAGAGAAACCTAAAGATTGGGTATTTGGCGCACTATTTATTTTACTAATATCAGATAAAACTTTGATCCCAATATTTTTTCTTCTTTTCATTATGTTAAGTCCCTGCTTTACAAGGGCCCTATTAAGATTACCTAAAGGAACCACATCACAAACTGTCCCTAAAGCAACTAAATCAAGAAATTGAAATAAATTAGGTTCAGCTCTATTTTTAAAAAAACCTTGTTTTCTTAATTCTCTATTCAAACCAATTAAGAAAATAAAAGTTACACCAGCCGCACATAAATCTTCATATCCTTTTTCAGTATCAATTCTTTTTGGATTAATAATAGCATATGCTGGAGGCAATTTAATATCGGGTATGTGATGATCAATAACAATTACATCAATATCAACAGAGGTCATTGCTTGAAGAGGTTCAAAAGAAGAAATACCACAATCAACAGTAACTATTAATTTAGAACCTTTTTCATGTAGCCCTTTTAAAGCTTTTTCATTTGGCCCATATCCCTCTAAAAACCTATCTGGTATATGTATAAATGTTTTACAGCCACATTGTTCTAAATATTTTGATATAATAGCCGCAGAAGTAGCTCCATCTACGTCATAATCACCAAAAATACCTATAGGTCGCGATACAATCACTTCTGAAGCTAATCGTTTTACTCCTTTTTCTAAATCTTTAAATTTAAAAGGCTCTGGTAATAAATTTTTAAGCTTAGGAGCAAAAAAGTTATCAAATTCATCTAAATTAACACCTTTATATATAAGATAAGGTGCAATAAAACTTGGCAACTTATATTTTTGGTACAAATAATCCACAGACCTTTTCGTAAAATCATTTGAAACAATTAAATGCCAGTCTGCATTATTTACTGATGGATTTGAGTTATATAATAATGTTTTTGTCAAGTTAACTGCTTATAATTATTAAGAATAAATACTTAAGCAAACTGGCTTTGTAATTACTCCATCTAATATTGATATTTTTGATAAAGAATCGTTTAACACAAAACCTTCAGCCTCATGAGTAATAATTACTAATTCAGCAGTTTTGTCTTCTTGATTAGATTTTTGAATAAAGCTTTCAATTGACAAACCATAATCTTTAAAAATTGATGTAACATCAGCTAATACACCAGATTTGTCTACTACATTTAACCTCAAGTAATACCTAAATTTATTTGTATAAGATATTGTATTATAATTATTTTTAATGTCATTTGAATTTCTTCCAAATGAAAATAACTTTGTTTCATTAGCATAATCAACTATATCTGCCAAAACAGCAGATGCTGTAGGTTCTCCACCAGCCCCAGCACCTGTGATCATTACTGAGCCAGCTAAGCTTGATTCAATTTGGACAGCGTTTAGCACCCCAGCAACACTTGAAAGGCCAAGGTTTTTTGATATAAGCCATGGCTCAACAGAACAACACAACTCATCTTCACCATTTTTATTTTTAGATAACATGGAATTACCTAATAACTTTATTTTATATCCTAATTGATTGCAGTATGAAATATCATTCAATGTAATATCTCTGATTCCCTTAATATTTAGATTATTAACATTTGGCATCTTACCATAGGCTAAAGCTGATAATATTATGGTTTTATGAGCCGCATCTATTCCATCTACATCAAAAGATGGATCCGCTTCTGCAAAACCTTTTTTTTGTGCTTCTTTGAGAACAATATCAAAGCTTTTTTGTTCTTTTTCCATCTCAGATAAAATATAATTTGCCGTTCCATTTAAAATGCCTGTGAGTTTAGTAATTTCATTTACTATTAATCCCTCTCTAATGAGTTTAAGAATTGGGATGCCCCCTGCTACAGAAGCTTCAAAAGAAAAGAATAAATTTCTTTCCTCAGCTATTTCGGCTAATTCTTTGCCATATTTTGCAATTAGTGCCTTATTAGCGGTAATAACTGCCTTATTATTTTTTAATGCAGAAAAGCATAAATCTTTTGCAACGCCCTCATCACCACCTATTAATTCAACAATCACATCAATATTATTGTCTAACACCATATCTGTAGGATTATCAAAAAACTTAAGATTATTTATATCTACTTTTCTTTTTTTGTTTTTTGACCTAGCTGAAACAGCTACTAACTCAATTTGATATAAATTTTTTTGAACTCTGAAACCTTTAATTAACTGATAAGCAACCTCTTCACCAACATTTCCAAGTCCTGCGATTCCTATTTTTAGAGGTTTCATTGGATTTCCTTCTCATTTAAAAATAATAAAATACTTATAAAATATTTTTAAAATAAAAAAAAGGTGCGCAATGCACACCTTGTTATCAAAGATAGAACTTTCATCCCTATCGTTTTGAAAATTGAAAACTTTTTCTAGCTTTAGCTCTACCATATTTTTTACGCTCAACAACTCTAGAATCTCTAGTTAACATACCAGCAGTTTTTAATGGTTTTCTAAGATCTGGTTCAAAAAGACTAAGAGCCCTACTTAAACCATGTCTTACAGCCCCTGCTTGCCCTGATAATCCACCACCTTTAACTGTAGCTGTAACGTCAAATTGATCTTTTCTTTCGGTGACATCAAACACAAAATTCAACTGCATTTGAAGAACTGGTCTAGCAAAGTAGTTTACCATTTCTTTGCCATTAATAAAAATCTGTCCTGTACCTCGCTTAACCCATACACGAGCAGTAGATTCTTTTCTTCTTCCAGTAGCGTAAGATCTACCTAAAGTATCAATTTTTGGTTCATTTACTACGGTCTCTTCTTTGTCATCAACTTTCAGTTTAGATAAATCATCAAAATTATTTGTTTCTTTATTTTCTTCAGCCATGTTTAAACCTTTAACTATTTTTTCTATTCATAGATTTTACATCTAATGTTACTGGAGATTGAGCTTCATGAGGATGATTATTGCCAGAATATATATATAATTGCCTCATAACTTGACGCCCAAGTGGACCACGAGGAACCATTCTTTCTACAGCTTTACGAATAACTCTATCTGGAAATCTTCCGTCTAAAATTTTATCAGCTTTTCTTTCTTTTATACCTCCAGGGTAACCTGTATGCCAATAATATGTTTTTTGTGTTCTTTTGTTTCCAGTTAAAACTACTTTCTCACAATTAATAACAATTATATTATCACCACAAGCCATATGTGGAGTGTATCCAACCTTGTGTTTGCCTCTTAATCTATTTGCAATAATAACAGCCAAGCGACCTAAGACCAAACCATCTGCATCTACAACAAACCAATCTTTATTAATATCCTTTGGTTTTGCTGTATAAGTACTTTTTAAGGCCATTTCATCTTCCTTTAATGAAAATTTATTAATAAAACCTATGCTTAGTTAACCTTTTTATCTTTGACAGTCAATTAAAAAGTACTTGTTATTTTGCAATAATTTCAATTACTTAATTCATTGAGTATTATAATACCACATAATGACAGTAGATAAAGAAATATAGATTAAATCAATAAAAAATATTAGTATGATTTGGTATAACATTAATACAACTACAGATGAGTTAAAAAATGAATTACGATTTGGATTTTAAAAACATTTTAAAAATTGTTACTGATGGAAAAGAATTGAGTTATCAATTATGTAAATCAGCATTTGAGATAATTATGTCTGGAAAAGCAACTGATGCTCAAATTTCATCTTTTTTGACAGCTATCAAAATGCAAAACCATAACCCAACTGTTATTGCAGCAGGTGCAGAAATTCTTAGGGATAAATGTACAAAAATTAAATCTAAAGAAAATACCATTGATGTTGTAGGAACTGGAGGAGACAATTTAGGTACATTAAATATATCAACTGCTGTTTCATTTGTATTAGCAGGAACAAAAATTCCTGTTGCAAAACACGGAAACTATTCTGCTACTTCTAAGTCAGGTGCTGCAAATGTTTTAAAATCTCTGTCAGTTAATATTGATTGTGAGCTTGATATTGTAGAAAAATGTTTGGACGAAATTGGTATATGTTTTCTTCTTGCCCCAAAACATCATATTGCAATGAAATATGTTGGCAAAATAAGACAAGAAATGGGCATAAGAACTATTTTTAATTTATTAGGACCTTTATCCAACCCAGCTCTAGTTAAGAGACAATTATTAGGTGTTTATGACAAATCTCTTATTTTACCATTTGCGGAGTCATTAAAAACTCTTGGATCCACTCATGCATGGATAGTCCATGGAAGTGATGGATTAGATGAAGTAACAATAACCGGTGAGACTTATTGCGCTGAACTTAAAAATGGCAAAATAAAAGAATTTTCAATAAATCCATTGGATATTGATCTTCCCACCGCTAAAATTTCTGATATTGTTGGCGGAGAACCAGAAGAAAATGCTAAAGAAATTATTGAATTATTTAATGGCAAAAAAAGTAAGTTTAGAGATGTGGTTATTTTAAACTCTGCTTCCGCTCTAGTTGCAACAGGCAATGCAACCAATCTTCAAGAAGGTGCGTTAAAATCTATAGAATCATTAGACAAAGGCAAAGCTATGGAAAAATTAGAAATGTTAATAGAAATGACTAATTTGTAGGATTAAAAATTAAAATGTTAACAAAGCTTCAAGAAATTATAAAATATAAAAAAGAGGAATTGTCTTTTAGAAGAAATCAAACAAATGACTTTGATCTTCAATCAAAAATTGATAAACAATCAAAACCAAGAAAATTTATAGAAAAGCTTAATAATCCAAATAAATTTAACCTTATAGCAGAAATAAAAAAAGCGTCACCAAGCAAAGGATTAATAAGAAAAGATTTCAATCCATTAGAGCTAGCAAAATGTTATCAAGAAGGAGGTGCCTCTTGTTTATCTGTTTTAACCGATGAGAAATATTTTCAAGGAAATAATAAATATATTGACATCATAAAAAAAGAAATTGATTTACCAATTCTGAGAAAAGATTTTATAATTGATCCTTGGCAAATAAAAGAATCTAGATCATTAGGTGCTGACTGTATATTATTAATAATGGCTGCACTTAATTTAGAAGAAGCAATCTTATTAGAAAAAGAGTCTTTAGATTTAGGTATGGATGTGCTTATTGAGACACATACTCAAGAAGAAATTAAGATGGCTAACAAACTTAAATCAAAATTAGTTGGCGTTAACAATCGAAATTTAAAAACAATGAAAGTAGATATTAACAATACTATAAAATTAAAAAAATTTATTGATCCAGATAAAATCATTGTAGCAGAAAGTGGATTAAAAAATCATACAGATCTTCAGTTGTTTAAAGAAAATGGGATAATAAATTTTTTAATTGGAGAAAGCCTTATGAGTGAGAAAAATTTAACTTTAGCAACAAAAATAATATTGGGAATTAAAAATTGAGCAAAAATGAACTTACACATTTTGATAAAAATGGAAACCCATCAATGGTTGATATAAATCAAAAAGACTTTACCATTCGCGTAGCCATTGCAACTGGCAAAATTATAATGAAAGCAGATACTCTTAAAAAAATATTAGATTTAGAAATTAAAAAAGGTGATGTTCTTAATATAGCAAAATTAGCAGGTATAATGGCTGCAAAAAAAACAGACCAACTTATTCCTTTATGTCACTCTATTCCTTTATCATATATCAATGTTGATTTAGAACCAAATGTTGAAGAATCTTCTGTAAATATTACTGCTGAAGCCTCTCTTACTGGCAAAACTGGGGTTGAGATGGAAGCTTTAACTGCAGTAACAGTTGCTGGTCTTACCATTTATGACATGTGTAAGGCGATTGACAGAGAAATGATATTAACAAATATAAAACTCATTCATAAATCTGGAGGAAAATCTGGAGAATTCAATGCAGTCTGATTTGCTGTCCTTAGATCAAGCAATCAATAAAATTAAATCAAGCTTTCAGAAAATTAGCAATGAAGACATTTTTCTAAAAGATGCTCTAGGAAGGTGCCTCGCTAAACCCATCATAAGCGAAGTAGACAATCCTAAATATGATGTATCTTCAATGGATGGATATGCTGTAAATCACAAAGATTTTTCTAAAGTAAAAAACATTAGAATTAAAAAGTTTAAAATTGTCGGAGAGTCCTCTGCAGGCTTTCCTTTCTTAAAAAAAATCAATGCTCAAGAAACAGTTAGAATTTTTACAGGTGCTAAATTACCTAAAGGAAGCAATACAGTAATTATTCAAGAGGATGTAAAAGTTTTAAACAATGGAAATTATATAATAGTTGAAGAAACTCCAAAAAAAAATCAGTTTGTTCGCAAGAAAGGATTAGATTTTAAAAGAAACCAAATACTTTTTAAAGAAGGTACTATTTTAAAATCACGTCACCTTGGATCTATTGCTATGACTGGACAAGCTTGGTTGACTGTATCAAGAAAACCAACAGTTTCTATTTTATCTACTGGAAATGAAATAATAAAAGTGGGAGAGCAAATATCAAAGGATAAAATTCCTAGTGGTAATAGCCTTATGTTAGCATCTATGGTTCAAGAGTTTGGTG